>NZ_JBXFWM010000061.1:0-28721 GCF_056856655.1 Stenotrophomonas sp. STEN033 | reverse complement strand
GTGCCACACCCCCCCCACCCCCGCCGGTTGTGGGATTTTAACGACGCGACCGCCCCGCTTCCGCGCAACCGCCAAAACGCAAACGGCCGGCACCCGCCCTGGGCCCCCCACTACCGGCGTTGGTTGGATTGCCGGCTTCGCGGCTTACGCCGCTCCTACAAAAGCCGCCGGCTCACGCGTCCAGGCCCAACTCCCTGCATTCACGCGCATACCAGCGTGGTGCGTCATCGATAGGCTGGAACACGTGGCTGCGCTCCATCACGCGCTGGTAGACGTGCACCGAGATCGCAATCCGTTCGGCGTCGCTGTTGCGCAGCGTGTGGAATTCATCCGGCGGGATCAGGTTGCCAGCGCTGCCCTTGCAGCCGTGCAGGCACTCGCGTGGCGCGAACTGGTAACGCTCACCATCGCGCCCCAGCATCCGGTATGGGGTGATCTCCAGCGTGCCCTGCCATACGCCCTCCACGCACCACAGGCCATCGTGGTCATGCAGTGGCGTGCCCTGTCCCGGCCCCCAGGTCATGGCGATGATGCTGTAGCCATGTTCCGGGCTGCGGTAGATCTCGCGGCGCGCGTAGTGGTCATGCACCGGTGCGTGCACGCAGGCCGGCAGCACGATCTGTGGATCGCGGATGGCGCGTTCCAGCACGGCCTGCACCTGGGCGACCGTGCTGTGGGTATCGCTGGCCTGCAAGGCGGCGTCGATACCGTCCAGCAGGCGCTGGCGGCCGGCGAATTCGGGATGCGGCGATTGCAATGTCATCGCCGCAGTCTAGGCAAGGCAGGTAAAGATTCCGTTGAAATTATCTGCCGACCAGCTCAGAAGGTGCCGCGCTGGATGAAGGGCGCCTGCTGATAAACCCGACGTTCGCCGCCGCGTGGGTCGTCCATCTGCCGGCTTTGTGTATCGAACAGCATTGTTTGTCGGCGTTCCAGACCGTATTGCTGCCACTGCGGCAGTCCGGCGTGGTTCGGATCGCCGTGCCGTGCGAAGGCCAGCAAGGCATCACTCATGGTGTCGGCAAGCTGCTGCATCGCCGCACCGTTGCCGGTGCGCGAGCCGGGCTGGCGGTTGTTGTGGAACACCAGCGGGATGTCCAAGGTATGGAAGGCACGCAGCCTGGCGGCGTCGCCATCGCGGTCGTAACCGTCCAGCTGGTACGCCCAGGTCGGTGCGCCCTGGCGCGCACGCGCTTCCAGTTCTTCCACCGCACCGCGCCAGGAGCGGCCAGCGGTGGTGGCGGCGAAGAACACGTCCGACGGTGTGTACTGCGGATACAGGCGGCGGTATTCGGCGATCACCACCGAAGGCAGCAAGTCCACGTATTGCTGGGCTTCGAGCTTGGCCGGCAATTCCTCCCAGCTCAGCTCGAAATTCTTCGGGTCGTTGCCGAGGAAGGCACGGGTTTCGTCGTGGGTGTTGCCGATCACCATCGGGATCGTCGCCGATTGCTGCGGCGCCTGCGGCCAGAACGGATGCACCGGCAGGTTGCGTGCGTCCAGCACCGGGCCGACGTAGAGGCTGCTGTTCTCCACGCGCGAGGGATCGCGCACTTTCACTGCCTCCAGCAGTTGCTGCATCGGCATGCGCCGCAATGCCTCGGGATCGGCCTTGAGGTGATCGAGCACCAGCTGCGCGCGTTGTGTGGCCGCGCGCGGGCCGGCGGCGGTGGCCTGCTGGCCGCTCATCGTCCAGGCGCGGTGGAACAGGCCCTTGGCTGCCGGCATCGCCATCAGCGTGGCGATCTTGGCGCCACCGCCTGACTGGCCGAACACGGTGACGTTGTCGGCATCACCGCCAAATTCGGCGGCGTGCTGGCGCACCCATTGCAGCGCCTGGATCAGGTCGAGCTGGCCGACATTGCCGGAGTCGGCGAAGGTCTCGTCGCCGAGCTGGGCCAAGTACAGATAGCCGAACAGATTGAGGCGGTGGTTGACCGTCACCACCACCACGTCGCCGCGTCGGCTCAGGTTGCCGCCATCGTACAGCGGGTCGCTGCCGGAGCCGTTGTTGTAGGCGCCGCCGTGGATATAGAACAGGATTGGCCGCTTGCCGCCGTCACGCAGTGCTGGCGTCCACACGTTGAGGTAGAGGCAGTCTTCGCTGCCCGGGCCTTCGCTGCCGGTTTGCGGGGCAGCTGCTCCGTAGTCGAGCGCATCACGTATGCCGCGCCAGGGGTGTTCCTGCAGGGCGGACTGGAAGCGGCGTGGCGCGGTGTCGGCGCCGTAGGGGATGCCGCGGAATACGTGCGTACCGTTCTCGGTCTGGCCGGCCAGGCGGCCGCTGCGGGTGCGGGCGATGGGGCTTGCTAGGGTGTTGGCCCAGCTGGAGTTGCTGAGGGTTGCAAGGCTGGTTGCCGTGGCCAGCAGGGTGGTTTGCTGGAGGAAGCTGCGGCGGGCGGGATTGTTTGGGTGTTGGGGCATGGTGCTTTCCTGGGTAGCGGGATTGGGCGCGCTTCGCCCTCTCCGCAACCCCTCTCCCGGAGGGAGAGGGGCTTTAGCGGCGGGGCTGTTGCGATGCCATCCAGCTCAGGGCCAGTTGTGGCCATGCCGCTGTTGTGAGGCCCGCTGTGCCGCGTGTGCCGAAACCGTGGCCGCCGTGCGGGAACAGATGCATTTCGCTGCTGATCTTTGCGCTGCGCAGGCTGTCGTAGAACAGCAGGCTGTTGCCTACCGGTACGACGTCGTCATCGGCAGCGTGCAGCAGGAAGCTTGGTGGTGTATCCGTGCGGACCTGCAGCTGCATCGAGTATTGCTGCAGCAGTTCGTCGATGGGCGCGCTGCCGAGCAGGCGGTCGCGTGAGCCTGCATGCACGTCGTCGCCGCGCATCGTGATGACCGGGTAGATCAGCAGCTGGAAGTCGGGGCGTGCGCTTTCCGCGTCGATTGCGTCGCTGTGTGGATAGACATTGCGGTCAAAGCCGTTTCCCAACCGCGCGGCCAGGTGGCCGCCGGCCGAGAAACCCATCGTGCCGATACGCTGCGGGTCCAGGCCCCAGTCCGTGGCGCGGTGACGGATCAGCCGCAGTGCACGCTGCGCATCGGCCAGCGCCGCTTCGCGGTCGGCACGGCCTTCGCCCGGCAGCCGGTAGCGCAACACGAACAGGGTCACGCCGCCCTGCTCCACCAGGGCGGGCACCAGTGCCGTGCCCTCCTTGTCCAGCACAACGCGTTGGTAGCCGCCGCCGGGGACCACCAGCAAGGCGCTGCCATTGGGCTTGGTCGGGCGATACGCCACCAGATAGGGCGCGCTGACATGGTCGATATAGCGGTCTGGCAACGCCGGATCGCTGCTGCGCTCGACGATGCGCTGCGCTTGCGCCAGCGGTTTGTCCCCCGGTGCCATACCCTGCGGCCATAGCGCGATACGGTCGGCCGACCCCGCTGCGGGTTCACCATCGGTGTTGGCCAACACGGTAGCGGGAAGCAGCCCAAAAAAAATGGCGAAAGCCAGCTGCAGCAAAGGTTTCAGTCGAATCATGGGCGGTGCGGTCAGGTCTGGGCCGAGGGCGTGGTACAGCTTCTGGTGCGGTGCACATTGTCAGATGACACCGGTTTACCTTATACAGCCAGTCACAGCACTGTCGATGGGCAGTGCAGCAAAGTCACCAGGAGACGCACTTGAGCAACGACCAAGGCAGCCAGCCGCAGGCGCCAGCCGCGCTGGACGAGATTGCCCGCACCTTTGTGGAAGCACGCCGCGATGGCCGTTCGCTTCCGGATTTCCCCGGGACCATCCCGGACGATCTGGTCACTGCCTACCAGGTGCAGGACCTGGCGATCGGCCGCTGGGATGACAGCGTGGTCGGCTGGAAGGTCGGCTACATCGCCGCCGAGCGCCGCGACAGCTCCGGCGACGACCGCCTGCTCGGGCCGATCTTCAAACGCAATCTCTGGAATGCTACCGGTAGCATCGTGGAGATCCCCGTATTTGCAGCCGCAGGTGGCTTTGCCGCGGTGGAGGCCGAATACGTGCTGGAACTGCTCGCCGATGCCCCGGCCGACAAGCTCGACTGGACCCCGGAAGAAGCCGAAGCGCTGCCGGCCAAGCTCCATATCGGCGTGGAAGTCGCCAGCAGCCCGCTGAAGACCATCAATGTGCTCGGCCCGCGCGTGGTGGTTTGCGATTTCGGCAACAACAACGGCCTGGTACTGGGCGGCGAAGTGCCGAACTGGACCCGCTGCGACGAACCGGAGCTGCGTGCGCAGACCGAGATAGATGGCGTGGTGGTCGGCACCGGTGGCGCCACCACCCTGCCCGGCGGCCTGCGCGCGGCCTACGCCTTCGCGCTGTCGCGTTCGGCCAAGCGTGGTCGGCCGCTGAAGAAGGGCGAGCTGATCGCTACCGGCAATGCCACCGGCATCCACGACATAGCCGTGGGCCAACAAGCATTGATTCGCTTCGCCGGATACGGCGACATTTCCTGCAAGGCCGTGCCGGCCGGGTAATCCCGGCCGCCACGGTAGCAACGCGTTGGAGGGCGCTATGGTTAC
Source organism: Stenotrophomonas sp. STEN033 (assembly GCF_056856655.1). Classification (NCBI taxonomy): domain Bacteria; kingdom Pseudomonadati; phylum Pseudomonadota; class Gammaproteobacteria; order Lysobacterales; family Lysobacteraceae; genus Stenotrophomonas; species Stenotrophomonas sp. STEN033. The sequence goes on along the minus strand of NZ_JBXFWM010000061.1, from coordinate 24,227 downwards.
TCGAAGAGGCTTTCTCAAGACCGGCATGGGGGCATTGGCCATGCCGGTGCTCGCCGCCTGCTCTGGCGGTGGCAAGGGTGCGGCCGGCGGCAGTCAGCTGCTGACCGCCACCGATGTGCACGTGGCCGACTATCCGACGGTCACCGCAGTGAAGTGGATCGGCGAACAGCTGCTGCGCGAAACCGGTGGCCGCCTGGGTTTGAACCAGTTCCACTCCGGCCAGCTCGGCCGCGAGTCCGAGGCGATCGACATGGCCCGCTTCGGCGCCATCGACATCACCCGCGTCTATTCCGGCGCGCTCAACAACGCGTTCCCGCTGACGCGCGCGCTGTGCCTGCCGTATGTCTTCGACTCCGTCGAACATATGCGCCGCGCGCTCGATGGCGGTATCGCCGATGCGGTGCTGCAGGGCTTTGAGAGCCGCGAACTGGTCGGCCTGGCGGTCTACGACTCCGGTGCGCGCAGCTTCTACAACACCAAGCACCCGATCATCACCCCCAAGGACCTGCATGGCTTGAAGCTGCGCGTGGCCAGCTCGGACATCTTCCTGCAGCTGATGCGCCTGTTCGGTGCCAATCCCACGCCGATGTCGCTGGGCGACACGTTCTCCGGCATGGAGACGCACATGATCGACGGCGCCGAGAACAACATGCGCAGCTTCCATTCCAGCCGTCATTTCGAGGCCGCGCATTACTGGTCGGAAAGCCAGCACTCGTACGCGCCGGACATCCTGCTGATGTCGCGTCGCAGCCTGGATGCATTGACGCCATCAGATCGCCGCCTGGTGATCGACCTGGCGCGGCAATCGGTGCAGGTGATGCGCACCGCCTGGGACGCATCCGAAGACAAGGCCCGCGAGGCGGTACTGGCTGCCGGTGTGAAGTCGAACGCGGTCGACATGCCGGCGTTCCGCGCCGCTGCCGAACCGCTGCTGCGTGACTACCTGCAGCAGGCCGATATCGCCGCGCTGCACCGTCGCATCCGCGACTTCGCCTGAGGGGGCCGTACCGATGTCTGATTCCAACGTACAAGCGGCGCCGGCAGGACTCCAGCGCGTGCTGGAAAAAGTTGCCGACGTGGTCATCTATATCGCTGTCGCCGCCCTGCTCGGGCTGGTGGTGGTGCAGGGCTGGCAGGTCTTCGCCCGCTATGTGATCAATGATTCGCCGAGCTGGACCGAGCCGGTCACGCTATTGCTGCTGAGCACGACGATGAGCATGGGCGCGGCAGCCGGTGTGTATACCAACCGCCATTTCGGTTTCTTCCTGTTGGCCGAGCAGATGCACCCGCTGGTCAAGCGGCTGATCGATGCGCTGGTGCCGCTGATCGTCGGCACCATCGGCGGCTTCCTCGCCTGGTGGGGTTGGGTGTTGTGGCTGGACGGCCTGCACATCAAGACCGCCGGTGCCAACCTGCCGCAGAGCGTGAACTACCTGCCGCTGAGCATCGGTGGTGCACTGATGGCGGTGTTCGCACTCAATCGCCTGCTGTTGTCGCTGCGCGTTGGCGCCGGCACCGCTGCCAACGCTGCTGAAGGGGACCGCTGAGTCATGGGTATCGCAATTCTTTTCGCCGTATTCGGCGTGCTGTTGTTGATCGGTGTGCCAGTGGCCTATGCGCTTGCCGCTGCCGCGTTGGCCACACTGCTGTATCTGGATATCCCCAGCATCGTGCTGGTGCAGCAGATTTCCGCCGGTACCGGCTCGGCCTCGCTGATCGCCATTCCGCTTTTCATCTTCGCCGGTGAAATCATGATGCGCGGCGGTATTTCCGAGCGTCTTATTTCCCTGGCCTCATCGCTGGTTGGGCGCCTGCGTGGTGGCCTGGGCCAGGTCTCCATCCTGTCCTCGCTGTTCTTCGGTGGCGTGTCCGGTTCGGCGATTGCCGACGTGTCGGCGGTGGGCGGCACGATGATTCCGCAGATGGTCAAGCGGGGCTATGACCGTGACTTCGCGGTCAACGTCAGCATCACCGCCGCACTGGTGGCGCTGCTGGTGCCGCCGTCGCATAACCTGATCCTGTTCTCGGCTGCGGCCGGCGGTGGCCTGTCCATTGCCGACCTGTTCGCCGCAGGCATCGTGCCGGCCTTGTTGATGACGGTGGTGCTGATGGTCACCGGCTATGTGGTCGCGCGTCGTCGTGGTTACGGCGTGGAAGCCTTCCCGGGCTGGCGCGCGGTGCTGCTGCGGTTGGTTGCCGCCCTGCCCGGCCTGGGCCTGGTCGGCCTGATCTTCTTCGGTATCCGCGCCGGTATCTTCACCGCGGTGGAATCGGCTGCCATCGCCGTGGTCTACGCCTTGCTGGTGACCACCGTGCTGTACCGCCAGCTGCGCATCAAGGAGTTCTTCGAGACCGTCATCCATGCGGCGCGCAGCACCGGCGTGATCCTGTTCGTGATCGCCACCGCTGCGGTGTTCGGTTGGCTGCTGGCCTACCTGCAGGTACCTGCGGCGGCGGTGGATTTCCTGCAGTCCTTCGCCCACAGCAAGTACATGGTGCTGTTGATGATCGTGGTGATGCTGCTGTTGCTGGGCACCTTCATGGACCTGGCGCCGATGATCCTGATCTGCACGCCGATCTTCCTGCCGGTGGCCAAGGCCTATGGCATCGACCCGATCCACTTCGGCCTGGTGCTGGTGCTGACCGGTGGCCTCGGCCTGGTCACGCCGCCGGTGGGCTCGGTGCTGTTCATCGGTACCGCCATCGGCAAGATCAGCGTCGGCGAAAGCATGAAGACCATCTGGCCGTTCTGGATGGCCGGCCTGCTGGTGCTGTTGATCGTGACCTTCTTCCCCGAACTGTCGCTGTGGCTGCCGGCCCTGCTGCGTAGCTGATGCATGCACGCTGCGGACAGGTTCGCGCCTGTCCGCAGCCGTGGTTTGACGCTGGCGTATCCGCCGCGCCTTCAACCTGGAGATGTCGATGAACGTGACCCGTAGCCTGGCCGCGCTGGCCACCGCATGCCTGTTGGCCGTCGTGCCGGCCTGGGCCGCTGATGTACCGATCGGCCCGAAGCGTGGCATCGAGCACCAGCGCATGGCCGATCTGGGCAATGGCAGCTTCCTCAACCCGGTGCTGGCCGGCGATCACCCGGATCCGTCGGTGCTCAAGGACGGTGATGACTACTACCTCACCCTGTCCTCGTTCGATGCCTACCCAGGCCTGCCGATCTGGCATTCGCGCGACCTGGTCAACTGGCAGCCGCTGGGCCATGCCATCACCACCAACGTGGGCGCGATCTGGGCGCCGGACATCATCAAGCACAAAGGCCGCTACTTCATCTACTTCCCGGCGCGTACCGGTGATTCGCGCAGCAATTTCGTGGTCTGGGCCGACGACATCAAGGGCCCGTGGAGCGAGCCGATCGACATCGGCCTGTCCGGCTATATCGATCCCGGCCATGCCGTGGGCGAGGACGGCAAGCGCTACCTGTTCCTGTCCGGTGGCGACTACGTGCAGATCAGCGATGACGGCCTGAGCGTGGTTGGCAAGCCCAGGCATGTCTATGACGGCTGGCGTTACCCGGAAAGCTGGGACGTGGAGTCCTATGCCCAAGAAGGTCCCAAGATCAGCCAGCGCAATGGCTGGTATTACATGACCACCGCGGTCGGCGGCACCGCCGGTCCGCCGACCGGGCACATGGTCATCACCGCACGCTCGCGCTCGATCCACGGGCCGTGGGAAAACGCACCCAACAACCCCATCACCCGCACCGTCGATCGCGCCGAGCCGTGGTGGTCGCGTGGCCATGCCACCCTGATCGAAGGCACCGATGGCCGCGGCTGGATGATGTACCACGGCTACGAGAACGGTTACTGGACGCTGGGCCGGCAGATGCTGCTGGAGCCGATCGAGTGGACCGACGACGGTTGGTTCGTGGCCAAGGGCGGCGATCTGGGCGCGCCGCTGGCCAAGCCGTCCGGTGAAGCGGTGCCGCATGGCATGGCGCTGTCCGATGACTTCAAGGGCGGCAAGCTCGGCCCGCAGTGGTCGTTCTTCAACCCGACCCGCGAGGAGTACCAGCGGCTTTCCTTCGGCAGTGACGGCATGACCCTGCAGGGCAAGGGCAGCACTCCGCGCGATGCGTCACCGCTGACTGCCATCGCCGGCGACGTCGCCTACGAATTCGAAGTGGAAATGGACATCGAGCCCGGTGCCTTCGCTGGCGCCCTGCTGTTCTACAGCGACCGCCTGTACGCTGGCGTGGGCAGCAATGGCGAGCAGTTCATCCTGCACCGCTATGGCGAGGAGCGCCCCACCCGGCCCCAGCCCAGTGCCACCGGCGGCAAGCTGTGGCTGCGGGTGAGCAACAACCGCCACATCCTCACCATCCACAGCTCCAAGGACGGCCGGACCTGGCAGAAATACCCTGTTCAGATGGAAGTCTCCGGCTACCATCACAATGTGGCGGGGAAATTCCTTGCGCTGAAGCCGGCCATCTACGCCGCCGGCAATGGCAAGGTCCACTTCCGCCAGTTCCGCTACCGCGCACTGGATTGAGCGCGGCCCGATAGAATGAATGTATTGAACGGTTTCAAGGACATCGCCTTGCGCAAGAAAGCCGACGCCGCCGCCACGCCCCAGTCACTGGGGCGGCCCGCCACCATCAACGACATCGCGCGGCTGTCGGGTGTTTCCAAGAAGACGGTCTCGCGGATCATCAACAACTCGCCGCTGGTGCGCAAAGACACCCGCGACAAGGTGGAAGCATTGATGCGCGAGGTCGGCTACACGCCCGACCCGCTGGCCCGCGGGCTGGCGTTCCGGCGCTCGTTCCTGATCGGCATGGTCTACGACAACCCCACCGCGCAATACGTGGTGGACATGCAAAACGGTGCACTGGACGCCCTGCGTGGCTCCAGCTTCGAGCTGGTGGTGCACCCCTGCGACACCCGCAGCCCCGGCTACATCGAGGGCGTGAAGCGCTTCGTGCAGCAGCAGAAGCTGCACGGCGTGATCCTGGTGCCGCGTGCTTCCGAAGACCAGGCGCTGGCCGACATGCTGGACGAGATCGGCTGCCGCTTCACCCGCATCGCCTCGCTGCCGCTGGATGAAACCTCGCAGATGGTGATCACCCACGACCGTGACGGCGCCGCCGAAGCGGCCGATTACCTGCTGTCGCTGGGCCACCGCGACATCGCCCTGATCACTGGCCCCACCGCTTACCGCTCGGCCCATGAGCGCACCGCCGGCTTCCTTGAAGCCCTGGAGCGGCGTGGCATCGAACTGCCGCCGGCGCGCATCATCGAGGCCGGTTACACCTTCGAATCCGGTGTGGCCGCGGCCGAGAAGCTGCTGCTGGGCAAGCAGCGCCCCACCGCCATCTTCACCGGTAACGATGAAATGGCCGCCGGCGTCTACAAGGTCGCCATGCGGGCCGGCATCAATATCCCGCGCGAGCTGTCGGTGGTCGGTTACGACGACAGCCCGTTGGCCTCACGGCTGTGGCCATCGCTGACCTCGGTGCGCCGCAATACCCGTGACACCGGGAGAACAGCGGCCGCCATGCTGATCCAGCCGGAGGGCAAGAATGCCCTACCCCTGGCCAGCGTGCGCCCGCATCTGATCGTGCGCGATTCCTGCCAGCCGCCGCAGGACTGAAGAAACCCAAGTTTTTGTTTTGCAAAGAAAACCGGATATCTTGCAGTGCAAAATGACACCGGTTTCCATAATTGGCTATCATCGCTCGGCAGGCCCGCACTGCAAACCTGGCGGGCCACTGGACAGATGTGTTGACCGGGCCCGACCCGGCGCCATCGCACCGCTGCGGCGCCAACCGCTGACAGCACCATCGAACTACCGCTCTGGGAGAGGAACAGCATGACGAATCCATTCAGTCTCGAAGGCAAGGTCGCCCTGGTAACCGGTGCCAATACCGGTCTGGGCCAGGGCATCGCGCTGGCGCTGGCCGCCGCCGGTGCCGACATTGCCGGCGCCGGCATCGTCCCGGCCGACGAGACCGCCGAGAAGGTGCGCGCGCTGGGCCGCCGCTTTCTCAACATCGAAGCCAACCTGATCAGCATCGAGCCGGTCGAGCGCGTGGTTGCCGAAACCATTGCCGGTCTGGGTCGCCTGGACATCCTGGTCAACAACGCCGGCCTGATCCGTCGTGCTGATGCCGTGGATTTCAGCGAGAAGGATTGGGACGACGTGATGAACGTCAACATCAAGTCCGCGTTCTTCATGAGCCAGGCCGCCGGCAAGCATTTCATCGCCCAGGGCAGCGGCAAGATCATCAACATCGCCTCGATGCTGTCCTTCCAGGGCGGCGTGCGGGTGCCGTCGTATACCGCTTCCAAGAGTGGCATTGCCGGCATCACCCGCCTGCTGGCCAATGAGTGGGCAGGCAAGGGTGTGACCATCAACGCCATCGCCCCGGGCTATATGGCCACCGACAACACCGCCCAGCTGCGTGCTGACGAAGACCGCAACAAGGCGATCCTGGACCGCATCCCGGCCGGCCGCTGGGGCAAGCCGGAAGACCTGGGCGGCACCGCGGTGTTCCTGGCCTCGAGCGCGTCGGATTATGTCAACGGCGCGATCATTCCGGTTGATGGTGGTTGGTTGGCGCGCTGAGGATTGAAGGTGGTGAGGCGCAGTTGAAAGGCTGTTAAGAAGCGTAAAGCTGAAGAGCCAGAAGCGCCCTCACCCCTACCCCTCTCCCGCAGGCGGGAGAGGGGAAAGCAAGAGCCAAGGCAGGAGCAGAAGCAACAGCCAAAGCCAAAGCCGAAGTCGAAGCCGAAGCCAAAGCCAAAGCAGAAGCCGAAGCAACAGCCGAAGCAGAAGCAACAGCCGAAGCAGAAGCAAAGGCGGGCGCGACAGCGACAGTCACAGCGATAGCGAGCGCAGGCAGCCAAGCTGCAGTCGCGCGCAGCACAGATTTCCCTTCTCCCGCATGCGGGAGAAGGTGCCCCGAAGGGGCGGATGAGGGGAGCTTTTGCTTTTGCTTCCACCTCATCACCAACAACGTTTCCCCCTAATCGAGAGTCACGCAATGAAAATCGCATTGATGCAGGAGTTCAGCCAGGCCGCCAAGAACCCGGTGGTGCTGGAACAGCTCAACACCGTCGCCGCCCAGCAGGGCCACGACGTTTTCAACGTCGGCATGGACGGTGACAATGATCACCGCCTGACCTACATCCACCTCGGCATCTGCGCAGCGCTGCTGCTCAACGCCAAGGCCGTGGACTTCGTGGTCGCCGGCTGCGGCACCGGGCAGGGCGCGATGATGTCGCTCAATGCATGGCCGGGCGTGTTCTGCGGCTACTGCATCGAGCCAACCGACGCCTTCCTGTTCGCCCAGGTCAACAGCGGCAACGCGCTGGCCCTGCCGTTCGCCAAGGGCTTTGGCTGGGGTGCGGAAATCAACATCCGCTACATCTTCGAGAAGGCATTTTCCGGTGAGCGCGGCCAGGGTTACCCGGCCGAGCGCAAGGAATCACAGATGGCCAATGCCGGCATCCTGGCGCAGGTGAAGCAGGGCGCCTCCAAGGACTTCGTCGAAGGCCTGAAGTCCATCGACCAGGAACTGGTGAAGCAGGCCGTTGGCGGCGAGCGCTTCCAGAAGGCGTTCTTCGACAATGCCAAGGACGACGCCATCGTCGCCTACGTGAAGAGCGTGCTGGGCAAGTAAGCCCACGCATGCGGTAGCGCCCTTGCGGGCAGACAAGGGCGCCTGCGGGCGCCTTTGTTGTTTGCGATTGATCGTGTGCCATCAGATCACGATGAAACCTGGATCCAGCCCTTCTCCCCTTGCGGGAGAAGGTGCCCGCAGGGCGGAAGAGGGGAGGCGTGCGCAGCACGCTTGCTTCTTGGCGGTGGAACTGATGAAAGCAGCGTTCTTCGATCGCTACCCCTCTCCCCAACCCCTCTCCCGCAAGGGGAGAGGGGCTATTGAGCAGAAGCAGCCCATGCAATTTCATGCATCCTTTCTAGTCGGCATTTTCGCGTTTGCATTTGCTTTCCAAGCCAAATGCCAAGCGCCAACCCACCGCATCTTCATAGCCGCAGACTCCACCGCAGCCAGCTACGGCCCTGAACGCGCGCCGCAGGCCGGCTGGGGCCAGGCGCTGCAAAGCTGGCTGGATGTGAGCCAATGGCAGGTACGCAACCACGCCGTCGGCGGTCGCAGCACCCGCAGCTTCATCAACGAAGGGCGGCTGGAGGCAATCGAAAAGGAACTGCAAGCAGGCGATGTACTGCTGATCCAGTTCGGTCACAACGATGCCAAGCGCGAGGACCCAACGCGTTACACCGATCCGGACAGCGACTATCCGCAATTCCTCTCGCGCTACATTGCTGCCGCGCGCGACAAGGGTGCAACACCGATCCTGATCACCCCGGTTGCGCGGCTGCTCTACGACTTCGGTGCGCTGCTGGATACACACGGCCGCTACACGCAGGCGATGAAGCAGGTGGCGAAACAGCACAATGTGCAGCTGATCGATCTCAACGCAAGCTCGATGGCGTGGATACGCGCGCTGGGCGAGCAGGGCGCCAAGCCCTACTTCATGTTCGTGCCCGAACAGAACAAGGCCGATGGCACCCATTTCAGCGTGGCCGGTGCAACTGCGGTTGCCTGCCAGGTGATGCGTGGCTGGGTCGAGATCGCACCGCAGATGAAAGCGACGCTGAAGCGTGATATCGATTGCGGCGCGATCAGCGCAGGGCAGGGCGCTGCTGTCTCCACGCCAAGTGTCGCGGCACCGGCGGTTGCGGCACCGGTGCAGGATGCAGGCAATTCGCACGGCTCACAGGTCATCCGCGAGCAGGACATCGGTCGCCAGCAACCGGGCCCACACGGCGGCGCTGGACCGACCACTGCCTATTCGTTTTTTGCCGACGTAAGCGATCTGCCCTTCGTGATGCGCAAGCGCGTGCTGCACAAGGGCGCCGGCATCGGCCTGCATCCGCAGCACAAGGACGAGATCTACTACATCGTCAGCGGCCGCGGCCTGTATGTGCTTGATGGCAAGCAATACGAAGTTGGCCCCGGCCACGCCCTGCTTACCCGCAGTGGCAGCAGCCATGCCTTGCAGCAGACTGGCGAAGAAGACCTGGTGGTGATGCTAGCCTATCCAACCACGTCGGCTCGTTGAGCCTGCCCTGTATTGATGATGGCCGCGCGATCAGCGCGGCACCATGCCACGCAGCTGCATTCCTTGGACCATGCCTTCGATATCGCCGGATAGCAGCAGCTTCCAGCCATCCTGATAAGGTTTGAGGCTGATCACCTGCAGTTTGGAGAAGCTGACGGCGCCGATGGTGAAATTGGTGCGCGCGACCAGATGCACGGTTTCGCCCTCTGCGACCGACCCCAGGATATCCAACCGATCCACCACGACGCGTGCACCGTCCAACTGCGCTTCGCTCAAGCGCATCATCCGGCGCGCGAACTCGTCTGCCTGCATCTTGCGCAGCACATTACCCATGCCATGCGCGGGGTCATCTTCGGGTATCGCGTCGTATACCGGCTGCAACATGTCCTTGAGGCGCTTCTGCTCATCCGGATGGAAGAAATCCGCGCCGGCCTCCATCCCGTTGGCATTGATGGCCGCGATATAGGCGCGGGCAACGGATTCGGGAGTATCGCTGGCTTGTACGGCAGGACTGGCAAGGAGCAGGGACAGCAGCAGGACGTTGAACAGATGTTTCATGGACAGGAAAGAAAGTCTGGCGCGCGGGAATGCACGCACGGATTGTAGAGGTGCCGCATGTTGTGTGCGGACTGCGCAGGGTCAGTGTGATACAGGAAGGCGGGCTGCCCATGGTTCCTGTTCCAGCTGCTGCGCCAGGTAGTCGATCAAGGCCTGCACCCGTGCCGGCCGATGCAGGCCGGGTGGGGTGATGATACTCAGCGCCAGCGGCTCCACTTTCCAATCGTCCATCGCGGTCTGTAGCGTGCCGTCGCGCAGTTGCTCCCAGACCAGGAACTCCGGCTGCAGGGCCAGCCCCAAGCCGGCCCGCAGGGCGGCATCGAATACTTCGGCGTTATTGGCCTGCAGCTGGCGCGGCACGGTCTGCGCGAACTCGCCATGGCGCGGGTGGCGGAAGCGCCAGGTATTGCCGCTGCGGGTATAGCTGTATTGGAAACCGCGGTGCTGGACCAGATCACGCGGATGGTTGGGACGCCCGTGGGCCTCGAAGTAGGCTGGCGACCCGACCAGCAGGATGCGTACCTGGCATAGCTGGCGTGCGCGCAGGCTGGAGTCGGCCAAGGTGGAAATGCGCAGCGCCATGTCGAAGCGCTCGGCCACCAGATCCACCATCTGGTCGCTGAGCTGGATGTCCAGCTCCACGTCCGGATGTGCCTGCATGAAGGCCGGCAGCAGCGGTGCCAGCCGCGATACCCCGAACGACATCGGTGCCGCCAGCCGGATCAGGCCGCGCAGCGCCGCCGAACGATCGGCTACTTCGGCCTCCACCGCCTCGCCCTCGTCGAGGATGCGCGCTGCCCGCTCCAGCGCCGCTTCACCGGCCGCGGTCAGCGACATGCGTCGCGAGGTGCGGTGGAACAGGCTGGTGCCGATGCGCGTCTCCAGCCGGGTGATGGCCTTGGAAACAGTGGCCTGCGACAGCTGCAGCTCTTCGGCGGCGCGGGCGAAGGAGCCGGCTTCGGCTACCTTGGCGAAGATCGCCCAGGCTTCCAGGTCAGGCAGACGGTTCATGGCGGCGGCTCGCGGGGCGGGGTAGGGAGATCATGTCACAAATGGAAAGAATGCTTTTCCATACTTTCTATTCTCGATGTTGAGGTGCAGGCCTAGACTTTCTCCCATCGAAACCCCACCGCTTTCAGGAGAACGCCATGATTGAACGTCGCCCATTTGCCAGCCTTGGTGGAGCCAATCACGGCTGGCTCGATGCCAAGCACCACTTTTCGTTTGCCGAGTACCAGGACAACAAGCGCATGAACTGGGGCACGATGCGGGTCTGGAATGACGACACCATCCAGCCTGGCACCGGCTTCCCGCCGCATCCGCATGCCGAGATGGAAATCATCACCTACGTCCGCGAAGGTGCCATCAGCCACAAGGACGACCAGGGCAACCAGGGCCGTACCGAAGCAGGTGACGTGCAGGTGATGAGTGCCGGTACCGGCATCCGCCACGCCGAATACAACCTGGAGGCCGGCGTCACCAGGATCTTCCAGATCTGGATCTTCCCGGACCAGCGCGGTGGCAAGCCGTCCTGGGGCAGCAAGCCCTTTCCCAAGGGCGAGCGTTCGGGCCGCTTCATCACCCTGGCCAGTGGCATGGAAGGTGACGACGATGCACTGCCGATCCGCGCCAATGCCCGCGTCCTGGGTGCCACGCTGAAGGCCGGCGAGAGCACCGAGTACCACTTCACCGACGCCAACCGTTATGGCTACCTGGTGCCGAACACCGGCAAGGTCGACGTCAGTGGCGTGCTGCTGGAAGCGCGCGATGGCGCTGCCATCAGCGGCGAGACCAGCATCCGCATCACCGCGCTGGAGGACTCCGAGCTGGTGTTGGTGGATACCCCCGCGCTGAAGTAAGCAAAACCGGGGTCAGAGTCGGGTTATGTATCTCTACCCGATCAAGCTCTCGTAGACGACAAAGGCGGGATATCCGCCAATGCTGTTCCCTTGAGCATTTGAGCAACCCAGAATCCGACGCCAGACCTCTGGTGTCGGATTTTTTGTAGGAGCGGCGTAAGCCGCGAAGCAAGAAGATCATCAGATGACACAGCTGCCAAAGGTTTGAGCATCGTCAGCTTCGCGGCTTACGCCGCTCCTGCAGTTCCTGCAGCAAATGCCAGGCTGGTGGCCTCTCCTGCTCCGCCTGTGGGTTCTGCACGGCGTTCCTGACAGTTTCGTAATCTCCAGGTCAGGCCGATGACAGCTGCGCGCGCCTAGCCTGAGCACCTCTCCTGCAGGTGCCGGTCATGTCATCACTTCGTCGTTTTTCTCTCTCCACTGCCACCGTGCTGCTGGCTGGCTTCCTCTTGTCGGCCACGGCGATGGCGCATCCGCGTGTGCTGGGCTCCAGCCCTGCTGCCAACGCTGCGGTTGCCGCGCCAACGCAGATCGATGTGACCTTCAGCGAAGCTCTGCTGGCACGCGGAACGCGCGCCGAGTTGTTCATGGGCCATGGTCGCTTGTGGATGAAGGTGGCAGTGGCGCCCGCGCAGGTACTTGCCGACGGCCGCACCCTGCGCACCGTGCCCACTGCACCCTTGGTACCGGGCAACTACCGCTTGCAGTGGCGCACGGTGGGATCGGACAGCCACCCGATGAGTGGCGAGATCGATTTCAGCGTCAAGTAAGCAGGCTGGAAGATGTCCGAGTCCTTTGTCTATGCGCTGCGCTTGCTGCTGTATGTGGATCTGATGCTGCTGTTCGGCGTGCCGCTGTTCGCGCGTAGTCAGCGCTTGGCACCGCTGCTGGGCTGGCGCAGCTGGGGCCTGCTGCTGGCCATCGTTGGTCTTGTCATGGTGTTGCTGGACGCGACTTTGCGCGTATCCACCTTGCTCGACATCGCACCGGATGCACTGGGGGTAGATGATCTGGCCTGGTTCATCGGTGCCACCACCGCCGGACGCGCCGCGCTGGTACGCGGCGCGGTGCTGGCCTTGCTGCTGCTCCTGTTGCTGCCACGGCGGCAGCACGCGCGTCAGCTGCTGCCACAGACCGCATTGGCCGCCATCGCGCTGGCCAGTCTTGCCTGGAACGGTCATGCCGGTGCCGGCGACTATCTGCAGGGCTGGCCGCGCTTGTCGGCAGGCATCATCCACCTGCTTGCCGCCGGCGCGTGGCTGGGCGCCATCATGGCCTTGCTGGGCCTGCTAAGGCGCAGCCAGCAACAACCGTCAGGCGAACGCGCAGCGGCGCTGCTGGCCGGCCTGCGTGGTTTCGCGCTGCCCGGTACGATCATCGTCGCGCTGCTGGCCATTACCGGCAGCATCAGCTACATCGACCTGGGCGGTAGCTTGGCCAGTCTGACCGGCACCACCCATGGGCGCTGGTTATCGTTCAAGCTGTTGCTGGTTGCCGGCATGCTGCTGTTGGCAGCCTTGCACCGCTGGCGACTGGTGCCAGCCCTAGCTGCCGCCTTGCAGACCCGAGCAGTGCATCCGTTGCGGGCACTACGCCGCAGCCTAGCGCTGGAAGCATTGCTGGCGCTGCTGGTGCTGGCATGTGTCGCCGTACTGGGTACGCTTGACCCCACCGCCTGAGCCAGCGCTGCTTCTAGGACCTGCAATGAAGTTGTTGATCGTCGAAGACGAGCCCAAGACCGGTAGCTATCTGCGCCAGGGACTGGAGGAGGCCGGCTATGTGGTGGATCTGGTCGCCGACGGCGTGGACGGATTGCATCTGGCCAGCAGCGGCGACTATCAACTGCTGATCCTGGACGTGATGTTGCCGGGCATGGATGGCTGGAGCGTGCTGGCGCGGCTGCGTGATGCCGGCAATCCGCTGCCGGTGCTGTTCCTGACCGCGCGCAGCAGCATTCCTGATCGCGTGCAGGGCCTGGAACTCGGTGCAGATGACTACCTGGTCAAGCCCTTCGCCTTCGTCGAACTGCTGGCACGCGTGCGCACCCTGCTGCGTCGCGGCCAGGTGCAGCCGCAGGCAGAGCGCATCGTCATCGCCGATCTGGTGGTGGACACCCTGCGTCGCCGCGTGCAGCGCGGCGAGCGCCGCATCCAGCTCAGCCAGAAGGAGTACGCCTTGCTGGAACTGTTGGCGCGGCGCCGTGGTGAAGTGTTGCCGCGCTCGCTGATCGCATCGCAGGTGTGGGACATGAACTTCGACAGCGACACCAATGTCATCGATGTCGCGGTACGCCGGCTGCGGGCCAAGATCGACGACGATTTCGCTGACAAGCTCATCGTCACCGTGCGCGGCATGGGTTATGTGCTGGAAGCGCCAGCCGCCGGTGGCGATGCGTGACGCGGCGACGCTCCACCGTCTGGCGACTGACCGCACTGCTGGCCACGATCAGTGTGTTGGTGATGGCGGTGCTCGGCATCGCCATCGACCAGGCGGTGCGGCACAACTTCAATGCCCTGGACCGGGCCGAGCTGGAGAACAAGGCGGCACTGATCAGCGATATGGCGGCGACCGTACCGCCGCAGGAGCTAGGTCAACGGCTCGGTGAAGCGTTGGGCCACCATCCGGATATCGCCTTCTGGATCGGTGATGCCGACGGCAACGCGCTGTTCTCCACCGCGCCACCAAGCCTGCTGGCCTATGCGCAGCAGCATCCGCCGACGGCGCAGCTGCGACAGCAGCTGTGGCGCCTGCCAGATGGCACCCGCTTCATCGTCCTGCATCTGCGCCAGATGCAGCAAGGTCGTCCATTGACCTTGTTGTTGGCGATCGACGGTGCGCGCCATGCGCCATTCCTGCGTGGTTTCCACCAGCTGCTTGCGGCCTGCATCATCTTGGCGGCGGTCGCCAGCAGCCTGCTCGGTGGTTACGTGGTGCGGCGCACGTTGCGGCCGCTGCAAAGCCTGGCCGATGAAGCCAGGCAGATCACCACCGAGCATCTGGACCGGCGCCTGTCGGTGGGCGCGGCACCAGCCGAACTAGATCACCTCGCGCAGACCTTGAACAGCATGCTGGCGCGGCTGCAGAACGATTTCGTTCGGTTGTCCGAGTTTTCTGCCGACCTCAGCCATGAGTTGCGCACGCCGATCACCAACCTGCTCACCCAGGTGCATGTGGTGCTGGCGCAGCCACGCGACAACGCCGCCTATCGCGATGCACTTGGCTCCTGCGCCGAGGAGATGCAGCGGCTATCGCGGATTGTGACGGACATGTTGTATCTGGCGCAGGCGGAAACGGTGGATGCGTTGCCAACCCGGGAACGGGTAGCGCTGGGCAGCCTGGTGGATGCGCTGCTGGAATTCTATGGCCTGCTGGCCGAAGACAAACAGGTGCAGCTGCAGCGCGACGGCGATGCCGATCTGCAGAGCAATCGTTTGATGATCCATCGTGCCGTTGCCAACCTGCTTTCCAATGCCATCCAGCATTGCCCGCCGGGCGGCGTGGTACAGATCCGCATCCGCAGCGGTGACGGAAGTTGCAGCATCGAGGTCAGCAATCCTGGTACGCCGATTCCTGCCGATGTATTGCCGCGCTTGTTCGATCGCTTCTACCGCGCGGATCGTTCGCGCGGGCGCGGCCATGGTGAGGGCGCAGGCTTGGGTCTGGCGATCACCCGCGCCATCGCCCAGGCGCATGGTGGGCAGGTGCAGGTGATCTCCACAACGCAAGCCACGGTGTTCAGTCTGCAGCTGCCGCTGGCATGAACGGCGCGTGTTGAAGCGCTAGGCCTTTTTGCGTTTGCCTGTGCTCGCGCGCGGAGGCTTGCGGGCGCTGGCCGCGCGGCCAGTGTTGCCTTGCGGACTGCTGGCGCCCAACGCTTCCATCCACGTCAGCACATCCACGTAGGCGATAAAGTGCTGCAAATACTCCGGCGACAGCTCCTGCATCAGCGCCATCGCGCGATAGGTCAGAACGCTGGAATTCAGTGGTCCGGCATCTTCTGGCAACGAGTCCAGACACTGACGCAGCAGGCTGTCGATGCGGATGCGGCTCCATAGTTGCTGGAATTCATCCAGTGCCGGCATCAAGGGTGTTTCGTTGTTGTCGCCAGTGTCGCTGTCGACGGCTGCCGCGTTGGAGGTGCTCAGCGGCAACTGGTATTGCAGCGGATCTGCCTCCAGCTGCTGCAGCAGTGATTGCAGAGGACTTTCGGTGCCAGACTTTGCTGCAGGCTTCGCAACTTCAACAGCGACAAGCTGTGCATACGCATCGGTCAGCTGTGACAGGCGCGCATCCAGCTGCGCGCGCGCGCTGCCCGCATAGCGCTGTGCACGCTGCGCCAGCGCCGCGATCAATTCGAAACGTGGCGGATCGCAGCGATCAGCGCCGCTCTCGCGCCATGCCTGCAGCTGTGTCAGTGCTGCCGAGTCAGCGGACATCATTGCGCGGCATCGGCCTTGCCGTCCTGTTTGGGACGCGGGATAGGCGCGATCTCGACGCGGCGGTTCTTGGCGCGGCCAGCTTCGTCATCGTTGCTGCTGACTGGCTGCTCGGCGCCGAATGCAGCGGCAAATACCGATTGCGATGGCACGCCGTCGGCGATCAGGGTGCGGGTGACGGTGAGCGCACGCGCGGCCGATAGCTCCAGGTTGTCGGCGAAGCGGCCATTGACCACACGCACCGGCTGGTTGTCGGTGAAGCCGCTGACCATCAGGATTTCCTCGCGTGCGCCCAGATAGTCGCGCAACGGCGCGGCGATGCTCTGCAGCAGCTCACGGCCTTCCGGCTGCAGCTGGTCGGAGTTGAGCGCGAACAACACGCTGCCGCTGATGCCGATGCGACCATTGATGACGGTGACGCGGCCAGCCGCCAATGGCGCGGCCAGCGCCTGCTCCAGCGTCTTCAGTTTGGCGGTCTGTTCCTGGCGCTGTTTGACCTCTTCATCCAGGCGGTTGTGCAATAGCAGCTGGATGCCGATCACGCTGGCCAGGATAAGCACGAAGGCGCCGAGCAGCACCGACATCAGGTCGCCGAACGCGGCCCAGGTGGTGGCGCTGGATTCGGCGTCGAATTCGATTTCGTCGCTCATCGCGCTCAGGCTCCGGCGTTGTCGCGGGCTTCGGCCAGCTGCTGCAGCTCACCGATGATCTGCTTCTGCGAGAGCATGCTCAGGTCCACCACTTCGCGTGCCTGCGCGACGTAGTAGGCCAGCTGCTCATCACTGCGGGCCAGCGACTTGTCCAATGCGCTTTCGATCAGCTGCAGGCGCTCGTTCAACGCCGCGGTGGACTGGCCGAACAGCTGCACGGCACTGCCGAAGGCATCGCCCAGGCTGGCCATCTCCACCGCGCTGGCGGTGACGTTGGCGGCGGCGTGGTCGAGCTTGCTGGCCTCGCTTTCAAGCTGGGTGCTGAATCGGCTGCCGACGCGTTCAAGCAGATCGGCCGAGGTGCTGACCAGTGCGTCGACTGCGCTGCGTTGCTCGGTCGATGCGTGGGTGACCGCGCCGAGCAGGGTTTCCAGGGTCGACAACAGGTGGCCGCGTTCTTCCAGCATGGCAGTGTCGCGGACCATGCTGTCGGACAGCTTCTGGCGCAGCTCGGCCACCACTTCGGCGGCGGCGCGCGGCGCCTCGGAGGCGGTCTGCACCAGGCGCGAGATCTCGGCGATGGTGTCGCGGGCCTGCGCCTGCTGCTGTTCGCTCATGGCCTGCGTGGTCTGCGCCAGGCTGTCGCAGATCTGCTGCTGGCGCTGTGCGACGGCTTCGCCGTTGCGCTGCCAGCTGCTGTCCAACGTGCAGACCATTGCCGATAGCGACTGCGACCATTGGCCCAGTCGCTGTTCATCGCGCTCGGCGAAAGCGTTCTGCAGTTGTTCGTGCGATTGCTGCAGCGAAGACAGCAGCGACTGCGCGTGCTGTTCAAACGCAGACGAAGTCGCGAGCAAGGCCTGCTCATTGCGCTGCGCCAGTTCGTCATGCGCGTTGTGCTGCTGTGCCAGTGCATCACGCCAGGCATCGGCAGTGCGGCTGACGTTGTCTTCCATGCGCGCGGCAACGCCGTCGATCAAGCTGTTGGAGCGCTGTTCGAAGGTGCTGCTGAACTGTGCAAGTGCCTGCTGCAGCTGTTCGGTCAGCGCGCTGTTGCTGCGCTGCTGTTGCTCCAGTGCGCTGTTCCAGCTGCTGCCCGCAGTTGCGGCCGCACTCTGCACGGCTGCGTTGATGCCTTCCAGTTGCTTGTGCACGGCGCTGTCGATGCTGGCGTGCAGCGCATTGGACTTGTCAGCCAGGCCCGCCATGGTTGCATCAACGACGGGCTGCAGTGCGGCGCCCACCGCATTGGCCTGCTGGCTGATGCCGGCCTGCATCGATTGCTGCAGCGATGCCGCCAGCTGCGTATAGGCCGCTTCGGTGCGCTGGTGGAATTCCTGCTGGCTGGCCTGCAGGCGTTCGTTGTTGGCCTGGTGCTGCTGCTCCAGGCTGCCCATCATGGCCTGCAGGCGCTCGACCAGGGTCGGCATCAGCGCGTTCTGTTCCTGCAGCAGACGGAAGGTCTCGCCGCGCTGGAAACTCTGCGAATGCATGCGCAGCTGGCTGGCGATGCCGGCATCCAGTTCCTGCACGGCCTGCGCGCGTTCGCGGCGCAGCAGGGCTGACAGCAGGCCGAGTGCGGCCGAGCTGGCGACACCGGCGATGGAGGTGCCGAAGGCAAAACCAAGCCCCTTGACCGGTGCGGCCAGCGAGCTGCGGATCGCATCGAGGTCGGTGGCACTTTCCAGCGCCAGGCCGGTGCCGCGCAGGGTGGCCATCATGCCGAGCAGGGTGCCGAGCATGCCCAGCAGCACCAGCAGGCCGACCAGATACGGGGTCAGCGCAGGTGCGGGCAGGCCGACGCGCTCGCCCTGTACGCGCAGCCGCACCGGACCACGCAGGCCCGGCTGCAGGCGGCCGAGCCAGCCGTCGAGGTTGTCTGCGGCTTCACCGATGGACGGCAAGGCCTGTTGCAAGGTGCTGGTGGCCTGGCGGTAACGGAACAGCTCAAGCGCGCCGGCCAGGTAGCAGGCAGCGATGATCGCGGCGACCACCGCGGCCAGCGGATGGGTGCCGGCATAGCCGATGCCGATCCAGCACACGGCCAACAGGCCAACAAGGAAGACAACGACTGCGACGAGGTTTCTGGACATGAGGTACGGATTACCGGGTGCGTAGCGCTGCAAGCAGGCCATCGATGGGGTGGAAACGGACATCCAGTTCGGCCAGCAGCGCGATGCGCAGGTCTTGCCGGAACGTGACCAGCCAAGGGCCGGTGGGTGCCGCGGTGGAATCCGATGCGGCGGCATCGGCGGGGTCGTGCGCGGCTGCAGCAAGCAGCCGTTGGTAGTGCAGGCCGAGCAGCACCGGCACATGGGAGAGCAGGCTGTGTTCGCGCGGGCTGAGGGTGGCTTCCATCACCGCGTCGACTTCGGCCAGGCGTGCCTTGGCAGGGGATTGCCGCGCCAGCATGTCACGCAGGCGGCCGCGCAGGCGGCCGCTGACGGTCTGCATGGCACGTTGCTGGTTCAGGTAATGCTGGCGGTAGGGGGCGAAGCCGGGCGGCAGCTCGGCGTCGGCAGGGGCGGGGTTGCGCGGCGGGCTCAGGTCGATCTCGGCCTGGATGGCCTCTGTCAGCTTGGCTCGCACATTGGCGTATTCAACATCCTGCGCCGGTGTGTAGTCGGCACCGGCCTCGGGCTCCGGCGGCGGGTTGTCCAGCGCCTTGGACAGGGTGATGGCACGGTTCCAGTCGAACCACTGCGCCAGCCGCTCCGGCACCGCAGGTGCCGCAGGGGAAGCTCCCTCGTCGTTGAAGCGGGCCAGCAGGCGAATGAACGCCGGGCCCAGAACGGGCGCCCGTTCGGATGCTTTCGCCATGGTCCTGACTAAAAATTGGCCATTTTACATGCTGGCGCAAAGCGCGCCTTGGGCCGGGTATTCAGGCCTCGGCGGGCGGCACCAGCGGGGCTGGCAGAACAGCCAGTGCCAGCAATGTTGTTGAGAATGGTTATTACTTACTATAATCAGCGCATCAGCCGCTGCTTGGGCAGTCAGCCAATACTTCTGTCTGTGCAGGTTGATCCGTGTCCCTCCCCCGTATTTCTGCCGGTCTCCGTCCGGCCTTGTTGTCCCTTGCCGTCGTCTCGGCCCTGTTCCCGATTGCTGTAGTCGCCGCCGAAGCTGACGCGGCACCGGCTGCCGACGCGCAGACCCTGGATGCGGTGCGGGTCAATGCCTACCGCACCACCGGCCACACTTCCGGCGCGACCAAGACCGATACCGCCATCGCCGAAACCGCACAGTCGGTCTCGGTGATCGCGCGCGAGGAACTGGACGCACGCGGCGTGCAGAACCTCAACGAGGCCATGCGTTACGTGGCTGGCGTTTCGCTGGAAAGCAGCGGCATCGACAACCGTGTCGATGACTTCCGCATCCGCGGCTTCGACGCCGGCAGCTGGGCCAACAATGTCACCATCGATGGCATGCGCGCGCCGCAGGGCAGCCAGTGGAACCGCAGCATGGTCGACAGCTGGAACCTGGATCGGGTGGAGGTGCTCAAGGGCCCGTCTGCAGTGATGTACGGGCAGGTGGCCCCGGGCGGCATGGTCAACCAGGTCAGCAAGACGCCGGTGCCTGATCAGCAGCAGGTGCTGCGCCTGGGCATCGACGGCAACGGCCAGTACAGCACTGCCTTCGACGTTGGCACCGGCAGCGACGACAACCGCCACCTGCTGCGTCTGGTCGGCCTGTACCGCGACGGCCAGACCCAGATCGACCGCACCGAGCAGCAGCACTGGTTCCTTGCGCCCAGCTATACCTTCCAGATCGCCGAGCGCACGCGCCTGACCCTGCTCGGCCTGTACCAGAAGGACGACGGCGGCTCGACCTACCAGTTCCTGCCGATGGCCGGCACGCTGCGGCCCACCGCCTACGGCTACATGAAGAACACCACCTTCATCGGTGAGCCCAACTGGAATACCTTCGACCGCACCATCTGGACCGCGGGTTACCTGTTCGAGCACAGCTTCAACAACAACTGGACCCTGAGCCAGAGCGCGCGCCATACCGATGTTGAATCGGTGTTCCGCACGGTGGTCACCAATGGGGGACTCAACGCTGATGGCCGCACCCAGAAGCGGCGCGCGACCTGGGGCGAAGGCGACTCCAAGGGCGAGACTGTCGATACGCGCTTGACCGGAAAATTCAGCACCGGCGTTGTCGAGCACACCGTGCTGTTTGGCGTGGACTGGCAGAAAGCCGACTGGACCGGCGCGCGTGGTGCGATGGTCAACCCGGCCGATATCGACATCTTCAATCCGGTGTACACCAACTACGTGCCGGTCACCACCAGCATCAACTACAGCGGCGGCATCAACCGCCAGACCGGCGTTTACCTGCAGGACCAGATCGCCATCGACAAGTGGCGCCTGACCTTCGGCGGCCGCCATGACTGGACCAAGGACGACACCTGGACCCAGGCCTATACGGTGGCCACCAATACCTACCGCCCGGTAGTGCCGACCAAGGTCAAGGACAGGGCGTTCACCGGCAATGCCGGCGTGCTGTACGTGGCCGACAACGGTCTGACGCCTTACCTGAGCTACGCCGAGTCGTTCCAGCCGGCTGGCACCAATGCCAACATGAGTTACACGCAGACGCCGTTCGACCCGGTGACCGGCAAGCAATGGGAAGCCGGCCTGAAGTACCATCCGGCCTCATTCGATGGTCTGCTGACCTTGTCGGCCTACGACCTGCGGCAGCAGAACATCGTCACCAACGACCCGATCAAATCGCACAATACCTGCGGTGCCGCCGGCAATGCGGATTGCCAGGTGCAGGACGGCGAAGGCCGCGTGCGTGGCGCCGAGCTGGAAGGGCGCATCACCCCGCTGGAGGGCTTCAGCCTGATCGGCGCAGCCAGCTGGATGGATTCGGAGGTCACCCGCAGCAACAACGGCTATACCGGCAAGCAGTTGGCAATGGTGCCGGACTGGACGGCGGCGTTGTGGGCCGACTACACCTTCCTTGCCGGCGGTCTGGAAGGACTGAGCGTTGCCGCCGGCGTGCGCTACAACGGCAGCAGCTACGGCGACAGCGCCAACCTCTACCTGATCCCGTCCTACACCTTGTGGGATGCGGCGATCCGCTATGACGCCGGCCAGCATGGCGCGATCGGCACGCAGTTCGCGATCAACCTGAGCAACCTCACCGACAAGCGCTTCGTCTCCACCTGCGGCGGCGTGTCGTCCTGTTACTACGGCACCGGCCGTACCGTCACCGCCACCGCACGTTTCAGTTGGTGATCGACGCGCGGCACCTGCGTGTTAGTGCAGGTGCCGCCAGCGCATGTCCAGCGAAGAGCCAGACCCGATGAAGAACCCCTATCGCATGCGCGTCCGGCAAGGACGCGCGACCACGCACAGCAGCCAGGCCGCATGAACCTGTGGCTGGGACTCGCCGGCACCTTGGCCGGCATCATTGGCGGACTGTTGTTGTATGTCGCTTCGCCACAGCAACAGCTGCGCGCCGCCGGGCCCTGGCCGACGCGCCATGCATGGTGGCCGGGCACGCTGCTGGTGCTGCTGTCACTGTTGGCGCTGTGGCCGCTGCTGGCGCCACTGGAAGCGATCACCACTTGGTTGATGCTGTTGATGCTGGTGTGGTCGCTCGCCCCGTTCCTCGGGGCGTGGCGTGCACGCGTGCGCGCGGGACGGTCGGCATGAACGCGGTGAAACCGCGGCTGGAAAGCCGCCATTGGTTCGGCAAGACCTGTGCGGGCGTCATACTTGGGTTTGGCTTGGCCTTGGCGTTGTCGGGCCTGTTCGCGTGGCTGGGCCCTGACGGCATCAATGCCGGCGGTGGCAAGAACCAGTTCAACATGTGGTTGATGGCACCGATCTGGGCGACGGTGCTGTCCTTCGTCTATCTGTTCCGCGACAGCCTGCGTGCCTGGCTGTGGTTGGGTGCGGCCAATGTGCTGGCCTTCGCCGCGCTGTGGCTGGTGCGTGGAGTGATGTCATGAAGGTGGCTGCATGAAGATTCGTAGCGACATCATCAAGGTCTACAAGGATGTGCACATCTGGATCGGCATTGTCAGCGGGCTGATGCTGTTCATCGCCTTCTATGCCGGTTCGGTCACCATGTTCGAGAAGCCGCTGGAGCGCTGGGCGACGCCGCCTTCCACGTTGTCGCCGGCACCGTCACTGCAACAGGCCGACGCGTTGGTGGCCGCGGTGCTGGCCGAACACCCCAAGGCCGCATCGCGCTACTTCGTGTCGGTGCGTCCGCACGCCGATCAACCGGCGCGGGTGTACTGGCAGGAGCGCGCGCCCGGCCAGGGCCGTCGCCAGTTCACCGAGTATGGCGCCAGCTTCGCCGCCGACGGCAGCCTGCAGGTGGCGCAGACGCGCAAGGCACCGGTGGCGCAGCTGGTGGATACGCTGCACCAGCTGGTTGGCCTGCCATTCCCGGACAAGATCGCACGGCCGATCATGGGCGCGGTGGCGATGGCGTATGCGGTCGCCCTGGTATCGGGCCTGATCGTGCTGCTGATCACCTTGAGCAAGGACGTGTTCGCGCTGCGCATCGGCAAGAACATCAAGCGCATGTGGCTGGATGCACACAACGCCTTGGGGCTGTTCAGCCTGCCGTTCCACATCGTCATCGCGCTGACCAGCGTGGTGTTCGCCTTCCATGACCAGTTCTACGATGCACAGGGCGCGGTGGTGTATCCGCAGGGCATCGAGTGGAGCGAGGAGCATGCCGAAGCGCCGGGTGGAGCCGCAGTGCTGCCGGCCGCCGAGTTGCTGCGCCGGGTAGAGCAGCAGCTGCCGGGCTTCGAGGTGCAGAGTTTCGGCTTCCAGAACAAGGGCGGCCATGTCGAAGCAACAGTGACCGGCCTGGATATCCGCCGCGGCACGCGTGCCCGCGTATACGCGAGCACCCATCTGGATCCATACAGCGGTGACGTGGATGCGCATGACCTGCCGGGCCACATGGATGGCTGGAACGGCGCGGTCAATGCGTTCTTCGCGCTGCATTTCGGCAGCTTCGGTGGCAACCCGGTGCGTTGGTTGTACCTGCTGATGGGCCTGGCCGGCGCTGCCCTGTTCTACACAGGTAACCTGCTGTGGGTGGAATCGCGGCGACGCAAACGCAAGGGCGCGGAAACGCCAGTGCAGAAGCGTTCGGCCTGGGTGTTGGCCTGCCTGACGGTTGGCGTATCACTTGGCTGCGTGGCCGGCATATCTGCCAGCATCGCCGCGACCAAATGGCTGCCATCGCTGGTCACCGATCTGAAGGCCTGGCACACCGGCATCTACTACGCGGTATTCGTCGCCGCCATCGCCTGGGCATTCGCGCGCGGTGCGCCGCGTGCTGCGGTGGAGCTGCTGTGGTTGAGTGCGCTGTGTACGTTGGCGATTCCTTTGTCCAGTGTTGCTGGCACCTTGGGAATCGGCGGAAGCTGGTACCACCCAGGCAGTTGGTCGGTGGACCTGACTGCGCTGCTGTCAGTGCCGGTAATGCTGTACATCGCAAGGCGTACGCAGATGCGCCTGCAGCAGGGCCATACCGACAGCGTCTGGTCAAAAGGTAGTGCCGAGCCATGCTCGGCAGAGGCCTTACCGGCAAACCGGCTGTAGGAGCTGTCTCTTATACACATCTGACGCTGCCGACGACGGA
>NZ_JBXFWM010000060.1:0-28954 GCF_056856655.1 Stenotrophomonas sp. STEN033 | reverse complement strand
GCGCAGGGGAGGGCTGGGGAGGGGTGCCTTGGTTTTTGATCGTTGCTTCGGCTTCGGCTTCGGCGAATCCCCAATCCCCAATTCCGCCCAAAAGAAAAGACCCGATCTTTCGATCGGGTCTTTGGTGTCTGGCAGCCCCGGAAGGATTCGAACCTCCGAATGTCTGAGTCAGAGTCAGATGCCTTACCGCTTGGCGACGGGGCTATGGTGCGTATCGATTATCGCACACTTGGCCTGCTGGTTGGCCTGGGTGGGATGGTCTTGTATAGAAAAAGGCCTGATCTTTCGATCAGGCCTTTTGTGTTTGGCAGCCCCGGAAGGATTCGAACCTCCGAATGTCTGAGTCAGAGTCAGATGCCTTACCGCTTGGCGACGGGGCTGTAGTGCAGGTAAAACCTGCGTCCCTTGGTGGCTATGGGTGGACTCGAACCACCGACCCCAGCATTATGAGTGCTGTGCTCTAACCGGCTGAGCTACATAGCCTTGGGAGCCGGTAATTCTGGTGGTGCCGCGGCATTATGTCAACAGGTTTTTTTGCGCTTGTGGCCTGCGCAAGGCCATGGCAGAGTCCCCGGCAGTAGAAATTTTAGGAGTCCGCATCGTGATCGATCCGGACGGCTATCGACCGAATGTCGGCATTGTGCTGATGCGGGAAGACGGGCAGGTGTTCTGGGCACGACGTGTGCGCCGGGACGGCTGGCAGTTTCCGCAGGGTGGCATGAATACCGACGAGACCCCGGTCGAGGCCATGTATCGCGAATTGCAGGAAGAAACCGGCCTGCTGCCTGAGCACGTCGAAGTCCTGGGGGCGACCCCTGGTTGGCTTCGCTATCGGCTGCCTACCCGCGCCATACGCCACACCGAGAAGCAGGTCTGCATCGGCCAGAAGCAGGTCTGGTTCCTGTTGCGTCTGACCGGCGACGAGGCACATGTACGCTTGGATGAGACCGATACGCCGGAATTCGACCACTGGCGTTGGGTCGATTTCTGGTATCCGGTGGAGCATGTCGTTGTCTTCAAGCGTGGCGTCTATGCGCGCGCGCTGCGGCACCTGGCGCCATTGGCGCGGGGCATCGCGGGGCAGGGCGTGCAGGCGATGCCGGCGTCGGCACAGGAGGCCTGGATGCCGGGCAGCAATGCCGGGCATGAACGGCCCCGCAAACGGCCGCGGCGCCAGGGAGCTTGGCGTGGCAAGAAGATTAATAATGATTAACGCCAGAAATTGACAACCATTCGCATTTCCGATTGAATGCTGACACGGCCGATACGTGCCGGGTTCAGGGGCGTCAAGCCGTGTACGTTTGCATCTGCACTGGAGTTACCGATCACCAGATCCGTGAAGCCGCGCTTGCCGGCTGCGAAACGGTGTCCGAACTGACCATGCGTACCGGTTGTGGCTCCAACTGTGGTTCCTGCCTGGACATGGCCGCCGGCCTGCTGGAGCAGGCCCGCGCTACCCGCGAGCTGCCCCTGCCGCTGCTACGGGCTGCCTGAGCAGGCCCAGTCACCGCCATCGTCCTGGCGGTGGCTAATGATCACGATTCGCGTTCCTTCATCATCTGCCGGCAACCGGTAAAGTGCGCTCGTTCCTCTAGTCGGAGTCAGCGCCATGAAAGGCGACGCCAAGGTCATCGAATTTCTCAACAAGGTCCTCTACAACGAGTTGACCGCCATCAACCAGTACTTCCTGCACGCCAAGATGCTGAAGAACTGGGGCTTGAACGAGCTGGCCGAGCACGAATACAAGGAATCGATCGATGAGATGAAGCACGCCGACGTGCTTTCCGATCGCATCCTGTTCCTCGAAGGGCTGCCCAACTTCCAGGCGTTGGGCAAGCTGCGCATCGGTGAGAATCCCACCGAAATCCTCAAGTGCGATCTGGCGCTGGAAAACGAGGCGGCGGCGGTGCTGCGCGATGCGGTTGCCTATGCCGAATCGATCAGCGATTACGTCAGCCGCGAGCTGTTCGTGAAGATCCTCGATTCCGAGGAAGAGCATATCGATTGGCTGGAAACCCAGCTTGATCTGATCGCGCGCATCGGCGAGCCCAACTACCTGCTGACCAAGCTGGAAGACTGATCCGGCGACCGCCGGATCAGTGTGATGCCGGCGCCTGCCCGCGCTGACCGGCCTGGTAGTCGGTCAGCGCCTGGCGCGCGCGTCCAAACTCGGCCACGATCAGGGCCACCATCACCGTCGGCCGTTCCAGCGTCCCGGCGCGCGCGCCATGCTCCAGCCGGCGCGCCGCTTCGGACAGGGCCAGTACGCCGACGTTGGCGCTTGAGGACTTCAGGCTGTGCGCGAGCTGCGCAAGTCGTTGCAGGTCGGTCATCACCGCTGCTTCCTGCAGATGCCGCACCAGTTGCGGGGTTTCTTCCAGGAACACATCGATGATGGCGTTGATTTCCTCGCCGGCGATCTCGAACAGTTCGTCCAGCACGCTGCGCTCCAGCACCGAGGCGGTGATGCCGTCGGTATGGGCGGTGGAGGCGGCGGCCAGTGCGTTGGCGGAGAGGTCGGCGATGGGCATGCTGATAACCGGTTCGTTGGTTGCGATGGAAGCGGGCTTGAAGGCCTGCAGGCAGGTCAGGAGTTGCGCGCGCGAGATCGGCTTGGACAGGTATTCGTCCATGCCGCTGTCGAGGCAGCGTTGGCGGTCGCCGGCCATGGCGTTGGCGGTGATGGCGATGATCGGCAAACGGGTTGTGGCCGCGCTGCTGGCTTCGTGCTCGCGCCAGCGGCCGGTAGCGGCAAAGCCATCCAGTACCGGCATCTGGCAATCCATCAATACCGCGTCGTAGCGTTTGGCGTGCATCTTGTCGAGGGCGATGGCGCCGTTTTCAGCGGTGTCCACGTCGCAGCCCACTATCTTGAGCAGCTTCTGCGCGACCATCAGGTTGACCGAGTTGTCTTCGACCAGCAGTACCTGCATGCCCTTCAGCTCGGCGGTAGCCGGTGCCGGGCTGCTGGCCGCGGCTGCCTTGGCCGCGGTGGTTGGCATCGATGGGTTCGGTGTTGCGGCCAAGGATGCGGCGGCGGTCCTGCCGATCGGTACGCCGGTTGCGGCGGACATCGGGGCGGGCGCGGCCGGGCTGGCAATGTCGCTGTCCTTCCACAGCAACAACGCCGGGTTTGGGCTCGGCGCCAGCTGCAGCGGTTCGGCCAGGGCGTTGCGCAGCTGGGTATCGGGCAGTTGCCGTGGCAGCAGGGTGGCGCCATCGCGCAGCGCATCGGCTATTGGCGCATCGCCGTACAGCCACAGCAGGCGCGGGCGGTTGTCATCCATCCGCTCCAGTGCGCGTTGCAGTGCCGGCGCGCTGTTGCGCAGTGGTTCCAGATCGCCGATCACCGCATGGAAGCTGCCCGAGACGGTGGGCTTGCGCAGCCGTTCCAGTGCTTCCTGCAGGTTGTTGGCGACCACCGGCTGATAGCCCCAGTTCGGCAGCACCAGCTGCAGCCGCTGGCGCAGGCGTGGCTCCGGGGTGACCAGCAGTACCTGGCGGGCGTTGCGCAGGTGCTCGGGCCTGTGCAGGTCACCGATGACCTTCAGCAGTGGAATCTCGAACCAGAACGTGGCGCCGCGCAACGGCTCGGATTGCACGCCGATACTGCCCTGCATCAGGTCGATGATGCGTTTGCAGATGGCCAGGCCCAGGCCGGTGCCGCCATACAGGCGGGTGGTGGAGGCGTCGGCCTGGGTGAAGGCGTTGAACAGGCGTTGTGCCTGGCTGGCATCCAAGCCGATGCCGGTGTCACGCACCTCAAAACGCAGGCGATGCTGCGCGGCGGTTTCACCCAGACGCTTGACGTGGATGCTGATCTCGCCGCGCTCGGTGAACTTGATCGCGTTGACCAGCAGGTTGCCCAGCACCTGGCGCAACCGCACCGGATCGCCGCGCACCGACAGGCGCACGGCAGGGTCGATATGCAGGGACAGGCGCAGGCCCTTGTGCTCGGCGGCGCGTTGCATCAAGCGCAACATCCCGTCCAGGGTCTCGCGCAGGTTGAAGGTGGTGATTTCCAGCTCCAGCCGGTTGGCTTCGAGCTTGGAGTAATCGAGGATGTCATCGACGATGCGGAACAGCTGCCGGGAACTCTCGGTCGCCGTATCCAGCATGTTGCGCTGTTCCAGATTGAGCGGCCCCTGTGCGACCAGCTCCAGCATCGGCAGGATGCCGTTCAACGGGGTGCGGATCTCATGGCTCATCGTGGCCAGGAATTCGCCCTTGGCCAGGGTGGCGGCTTCGGCGGCCTGCTTGGCTTCCAGCAGTGCCTGCTGCAGGGTGTTGTGGTCCTGCGCGGCGGCCTGCAGGCGCTTGTTCTCCAGCCGTGCCTCCTCAAGACGCAACTGCTGTGCATGCGCGTGCTGCATCTGCCGCCCGGCGCTGAGGGCGGCCACCAGCGCGGCAACCGCGGCGACACCGGCACAGGCGGCGACCGCGACGCCGGGCACGGCCGCGATGAAACCGGCCGCACAGGCCGCAGCGGCGCAGGCTGTCGCCAGCAGCGCCCAACCGCGCGTGGCGCCGGATGCAGCGGCGTTCACAGCACCGCGTTCTGGAAGTCGAAGTTGAGTTCGCTGCCGGCGCGCTGCACCACGTTGCCCTGGATGAAGTCGATGCCGCCCATCCACATGGCCGCAGCGGCCTGCGGGTCCTCGATCTGCTGGCCGATGATCTGCAGGTTGGCGCGATGGGCAAGATCGA
Organism: Stenotrophomonas sp. STEN033; assembly: GCF_056856655.1. Taxonomy (NCBI): domain Bacteria; kingdom Pseudomonadati; phylum Pseudomonadota; class Gammaproteobacteria; order Lysobacterales; family Lysobacteraceae; genus Stenotrophomonas; species Stenotrophomonas sp. STEN033. The sequence continues at coordinate 24,247 of NZ_JBXFWM010000060.1, read as the reverse complement.
TCGCACCGCGCAGTTCGTCACGCAGTTTCTGGTTGGCGTGCGCGTCGGCGTAGCGGGCGGCCATGCGGACGAAGCTCAGCGGCAATTGGGTGAGCAATGCATTGGCTTCGGCGCTGGGTTCGAACTGGCTCAGGCAGAACTGCACGCCCGCCGGCATCAGCTGCGCGCAGAACTGCTGCAAGGTCACTGCATGCACCAGTGCATCGGACAGGCGCACGTCGATGACCAGGCCGTTGCCGGCAACCTGGCGCTCCTGCAAGGCATTGAGCAGCCATTCCGCATAGGCGCTGCGGGCCAGGCTGCGCATCGACTGCGAGAGGAACAGGCGCATCGGCGGTTGCGCGAACTGGTACAGGTGCAGCAGCCCCAGGGCATGTTCGACGACTTGCTGGTCGAGGTCGGCGATGCGTCCGGCGGCTTCGGCAGCAGGAATCACCTGGCCGGCGGAGAGCAGGGTGCCGTTGCTCTGGCGCAGGCGCAGCAGTACCTGGTACTGGGCGGTATCGCCGCCGGCGACGGCGACGATGGGCTGGTAGGCCAGCTCAAGCTGGCCCTCGAGCAGGGCCAGATGTTCGTTGTTGACGGCGACATCGCTGCTTTCATAGGCGGCGACGCCGGCGCTGCTCAGGCGCGCCTGCAACGCAGTACGTTCCACGGCTTCCAATGCGGCATCGGCGTCGTTCAGGTCCTGCGAGAGGTTGGCATGGCCAACCACGCAGCGCAGGAACACCGACTCATCCTCGCGTGGCGCAAACGGCTGTGCGGACAGACCGTCGCGTACCTGCTGGGCCAGTGCGGGCACGGCTTCTTCTTCGATGCCGCGGGTCAGCAGCAGGAAGCTGTTGTCATTGAGGCGCGCCAGCAGATGCGGGCGCAGGTTCTCGGCCAGGCGCTGCCCGGCCTGCACCATCAGGCGCTCGTAGCTGGCGTAGCCATAGCGCTCGCGCAGGCCCAGCGCGCTGGCGATCTCGATGAACATCAGGCCGGCCGGTTGCTTCTCGGCGATGGCGGTCTGCAACTGCTGCATCACGTTGTGACGGGTGGGCAGGCCGGTCTCGGGATTGTTCATCAGCGGGCCGGCATCGGTCTTGCCCAGCGCCTGCATGCGATTGCGGCGGATACGGTTGGCAACCGCGGCGACCAGGTGGCGCGGCCGGATCGGCTTGACCAGCACGTCATCGGCACCGCAGTCGAGCACTTCGAACTGGCGGTCGGGGTCGGCTTCACCGGTCAGGAACACGATCGGCAGCAACTGCTGGTGCGGCTGCTGGCGGATCATCGCGGTCAGGCGCATGCCGTCGAGTCCTGGCATGTGCAGATCCATCAGGATCAGGTCGGGACGGTGTTCGCTGATGGCCTGCTGCACGCCTTCCACTTCCATCTGCACGAAGGCCTGCATGCCGGCGCCATGCAGCACGCTCTGCGCGAACAAGGCCTGCGAGCGGTTGTCTTCGACAATCAGCACCCGGTAGGGGGTGTCGTCGCCGACATCGCTGGCCATGGCCGCCACGCCGGCGTCGGGGCCGCTCTTGAGCTGCGCCTGTACCGCCTCGGCGGGCGGCGCGTTGCGCACGCTCCAGCGTTGCCAGTAATCGGCAGGTGGGGTTTCCGCGCGTAGCGGGCGGGCAGATGCGGTGAGGGTGTCGGTGCTGGCCATCGGTGAATTATGGTTCAGGGGGCGGGCGGCAGCGAGCGATCGCCGGGCGTTGACGTTGCCGATATTGGCGCGTCGGTACTGCTACCGGCAGTACCGAACAGGCGCTTGAGGCCGCGCCACAGCATGCGCCACACCAGCCATACCGTCAGCGCGCCGATGACGCTGGCGCTGAGTACGAAGACAAGTGCCAACCACGGGTGGGCCAAGGCCAGGGCCAGGGCGCCGATCACCACGCTGTCTTCGGCAAACGAGGCCACCCAGTTGCTGGCGGGCTCGGGGGAGGTATTGAGCAGGGCACGGGTGCCGGCCTTCAGGCCGTGGCTGGTCAGCGCAATGCCGGCGCCCGCGGCCAACACCCCGGTGCTCAGTTCGCCATTGGGAGAAAGCGTGGCGGCGGCAAGGAAGGCGCCGGCCGGAACCCGCGCCAGCGTCTGCAGCAGGTCCCAGATCGAATCCACGCCCGGAATCTTGTCGGCAAAGAACTCGGCCACCGCCAGCGCCCCGGACGTGCCCAGCACCCACCAGGACTCGGTGGCCTGCAATGCGGGCGGCAGGTCCACCCAGCCCATCAGCCCGGCCATGCCAACGCCGAACACGGTCAGATAGACACGGATGCCGGCCAGCCAGGCCAGCAAGATGCCGATGACGAATACATGGGCTTCGGTCATGGGGAAGGTCCGGCCGGGTACTGTGAGCAGGATCGCAACTATCGAGCATGCCTGCGGTGAATGCCAGCTGCCGACGCGCAAGCGCGGGTGCATGGCTGTCGTTTACACTGGCCCGTCGTTTCAGACCGAGCACAGGTGTCACCCTCAGGGAGCACTGGAGCCTGCCATGACCCACCGACCTTCTTCCCGTTTCCAGATCACCCCGCGCGGTGGTGCGAGCACGCGCCCGGCTTGGGTGCCGATCGCCCTGCTGGCCGGCGCCTGGCTGCTGTCGCTGTTGCTGGTTGGCTGGCTGGCAGCGCGCTTTGCCTCGCCCGATGCCGGCGGACTGCGCGAGAAACTGCGCCAGAGCGAGGCTCTGGTGAGCCAGCAGCGCGGACAGCTTGACGAGCTGCGCCAGCGCCAGGCCACGCTGGAGGCCTCGGACAGGATCAGTCGCGCCGCCAACAACGAGGTGCAGGCCTCGCTGGCCGAGCGCGATGAGGAAATTGCCGGTCTGCGCGCCGATGTCGCCTTCTATGAACGGCTGGTCGGCTCCACCAGCCAGCGCAAGGGTCTGAATGCCCATTCGGTGGAGTTCAGTCCCGAGGCGGCCGGCACCTGGCATTACAGCGTGGTGCTGACCCAGAACCTCAACCGGGGGGCGATCAGCCAGGGGCAGATGCGGTTCTCGGTCGAGGGCGTGAAGGACGGAAAGCTGACAACGGTCAGCTGGGATGACCTACATCAGCGAAAAGGCGTGCCAGGGCAGGATTATTCCTTCCGTTATTTCCAACAACTGGACGGTAGCGTGATGCTGCCCCGGGATTTCACACCGCAACGTGTGCGAGTCTCCCTGTCCGGATCCGGGGGGAGCTCCAACCAGACATTCGATTGGAAACTCGCCGGCAACGGCAGAGGGGAATAAACATGTTCAAAAGCAAGTCCAAGCACGACACCGACCTGTCCGTCGACGCGTTGATCGGTTCCCAGGTGGAAATCCGCGGCGATGTGGTGTTCAGCGGCAGCCTGTATGTGGAAGGCCGCATCCTGGGCAAGGTAATTGCCGAGGAAGGCTCCAAGGCGATGCTGACCCTGGCTGAACACGGTCGCATCGAAGGTGAGGTACGTGCCGCAGTGGTCGTGCTCAGTGGCAGCATGGAAGGCGACGTCCATGCCAGCGAGCGCATCGAGCTGACGCCCAGCGCCCGCGTCACCGGCAATGTGCATTACACCGTGGTGGAAATGAGCGCCGGGGCGCAGCTCAATGGCCGCCTGCTGCATACCGCGGCAATGGCCGCGCTGCCGGCACCGGATGCCAAAGTCGCCGAGAAGTCCAAGAAAGCTGAAGCCGCTGCGGCTTGAAACAGGGGCTTTCCGCCCCCATCCTGAGCACCATGAGCACCCTAGTTTCCCTGCCCGGCGTTCAGCCGGCGCCTGACTACCAGTCCCTGGACCGCCCGCTGAACTTCACCCCGGCGGCTGCTTCCAAGGTGCGTGAGCTGATCCAGGACGAGGGCAACGACGCACTCGCCCTGCGTGTCTACATCCAGGGCGGCGGTTGCTCCGGTTTCCAGTACGGTTTTGAATTCGATGAGAACCGTGCCGAAGATGATCTGGCGGTAATCACCGAGGGCGTGACCCTGCTGGTCGATCCGCTGAGCCTGCAGTACCTGATGGGCGCCGAGGTGGATTACAGCGAAAGCCTGACCGGTGCCCAGTTCGTGATCCGCAACCCCAACGCCCGCACCACCTGCGGTTGCGGTAGCAGCTTCTCGGTCTAAACCCTTCCAGGCCGCAGCTTGGCGGCTTGCAAGCCTGCTGCTTTGTCGTCAGGCTCTGGCGGATGCTGAAACCTGAATCCCGTTTTGCCGGGCACGCCTTTGTCGGGGCGCCCTTGGACCGTGCCGATGCCCTGCGGGGCGATGCCGATGCGCTGGCGGCCTTGTGGCCGACCGCCCAGGTGTTGGTGTTGGATGCCGATGGCACCGCGTTCGCAGATGATCAAGGGCAACCGGCGCTGTTCAATGGTGGCGACCTGGGCGGTGGCGCCGGCGCGGCGACTTTCCTGGGGCTGCTTGATGGCCGCGCCTGGTTTGCCGCGGAGGCGGCGACGCTGACCGTGCAGGCGCCGCAGCGCATGGACCTGCGGCAGGCAGCGGTGAACTGGCCGGCCGCGTTGGCCGACATCTTCTGCTATGCGCGCGGCATGTCGTACTGGCATTCGCGCAATCGATTCTGTGGTGTCTGCGGCGGGCCGGTGCGTTTCGGCCGCTTCGGCTTCATCGGCCATTGCGATCAATGCCGCACCGAGCACTACCCGCGGGTGGATCCGGCGGTGATTGTCGCGGTCGAGAACAATGGCCGGCTGCTGCTGGGGCGGCAGAGCAACTGGGTGGCGCGCCGTTACTCGGTACTGGCCGGTTTTGTCGAACCCGGTGAAACCTTCGAACAGACCGTCGCCCGTGAAGTATTCGAAGAGGCGCGGGTGCGGGTGATCCAGGCGCATTACCAGGGGACCCAGCCATGGCCGTTCCCGGGCGCCTTGATGGTGGGTTTCCGTGCCAGTGCCCACGACGACGTGCCGACAGTGGATGGTGAGCTGGAGGATGCGCGCTGGTTCAGCGTCGACGAGGTGGGCGCGGCCCTGCAGCGTGATACCGACGATGACGGGCGGGGCATCCTGCTGCCGCAGCGGTTGTCGATTGCCCGCACCCTGATCGAACAGTGGTACCAGAGCCAGCGCCAGTGAGTGCGCTCCGCCAGCGTCCGGACCGGGCCGGGCAAGCCCGGCAGGGCCTACAATCGCAGGCAGGAGGGATCGCATGTTCACAACCTTGGTAGCGGTAATCGCCGCACTGGTGCTGGGTCATCTGGCGCCCGCATTGATGGCCTCGCTGCGTGATTGGCGCTGGTTCGGGCGCTGGTTGGGCTGGCTGCGTGCGCAGCAGGGTGAATCGCCCGGACGCTACACGGTGTTGCTGGCGATCCTGCCCTGCGTGCTGTTGGTTGGCCTGGTGCAATGGATCCTGGCCGAGCGCCTGTTCGGGCTGCCGTCGCTGGTGTTCGGCGTGGTGCTGTTGGCCCTGTGTTGGGGGCCGCGCGACCTGGACCGCGATGTCGAGGCGGTGATTGATGCCGAGGATGCCACCGCTGCAGGGCTGGCCGTGTCGAAACTGCAGTCGGCCGGTGGCAGCCTGCGCGAGGATGCGCCCGGCCTGGTCGAAGCGACCGTGGTCAATGCACTGCGGCGCTGGTTTGCGCCATTGTTCTGGTTCCTGCTGCTGGGGCCGCTGGGGGCGGTGCTGTATCGCCTGTTGGCGCAGTCCGCGCAGGGGCCGCAGAGCGTGCAGCTGTCCAGCGAGGAACGTCGTGCGGGGGATTGGCTGCTGGCGGTGCTGGAGTGGCCGGTCGCGCAGCTGATGACGCTGTCGATGGCGCTGGTTGGCAATTTCGATACGGTGTTTTCGGCCTGGCGCAGCGCTGCGGGCAACCGTTGGGCGCTGCAGCTGGGTTTCCTCGCCGAAGCCGCACGCGCCAGCGTGGGCGCCGAGTTGGTTGAAGAGGCCGAGGAAGCGCGGCTGGCCGGGCAGGTGCCGGTCGACGAGCGTTATCCGGAGCTGCGCGATGCGATGAGCCTGGTCTGGCGCACGCTGCTGCTGTGGATGGCGCTGCTGGCGCTGCTGGTGATTGCTGGCTGGGTGGGCTGAGCCAGCACGAATCGGGGGCGGCCGTAGCCCGGGTAAGCGCAACGCACCCAGGAAGCAGGAATCTGGTCGGGTTCAAGGCTGTTGGACGGAGCCCCAGGTGTGCTGCGCTTACTTGGGCTACGTGAATGCCGTGCCTGCTTTCAGCCCGGTGCGAGCAGGTTGAACGGGTACCAGGGCAGGTTGCGCAGCAACCAATAGGAAACGATCAGTACCAGCCACGGGATCGGCCGTGCGAACAGCCGCACCAGCCAGCCCAGTTTTGCCGGCCATAGCCCGGCGCCATGCAGGGCCATCACCAGCACCGGCACGATCGACACGATCAACAGCGGGTTCATCGCCATCGCCTGCGGCAGATCCAAGTGGACCAAGGCGTGCAGGCAGCGGGTGCTGCCGCAGCCCGGGCACCACAGTCCGGTCAGCGCATAGAACGGGCAGGGAGGGAGCGGATTGCCAGGGACATTGGGGTCGACCCGGCTCAGTATCGCCACCGCGCCCACGCTGATGCCGGCAATCGCGGCCAGGGGCAAGTAACGCAGCAGATGTTGCGGGAACTGCATATCAGCAAACAGGCCGGCCGCTGGCGGCCGGCCCGTTGGGTTCATCAGTAGCTGGAAGCGCCGCTCATCGCGCCGCCAACACCGAGCACCATGACCAGCACGATGTACAGGATGGTGACGACGATGCCTGCGCCAGCGGCGTAGATCGCCCACTTCTTGGCCTTGTCGGCGGCATCACGGGCGCCGGCGATGTCACCGGCAGCCAGCAGGCCGTTGACCTTGGCAGCGTTGATGATCGACACGATGCCCAGCGGCAGGCAGCAGAACAGGGTGGACAGGATTGCCCAGACGAGGTTGTTGGATACGGCGGGACTGCTTGTATTCACGTAAAACTCCTTGTTGAAAAATCAGCGTGACTTGCAGGCATTCGCCGCAGTCAGCGACGAGATGATCATTGTGGCAACCCAGCATAGCGGCCACGTGATGAAACCGATGAAGACAAAACACAGCAGAAAGTTGACGAACGACAGCGCCCAGTAGCCGAACATGATGATCAGCCCGGTGGCGACGTTGCCCGCGTACAGATGACCAATACCGAAAACCTGGAAAAACCCCGGCAGCACTTCCAGCAACGCTGCTATCCCGCCGGATTTCTGCGGATGATAGTAGTGGTGTACCTGCTGCGGCGCGGAGGGCGGCGCAGGGGGTACAGCTGGCAGTGTTGGCGTGGCGTTGTCCATATATCCCCTTGCTCCTGAGCTGTGCCGCGGTCCCCGGCAGACACATAGGGCGCTAGCCTAGCCACTTGTCCTATTTCTGGAAAGTGGTCTTGCCTACTTAAGCTTCATCACCACGCAGCTTGCGGACCAGTAATTCGAGTTGTGGGGCATCGGTTTGGCCGCCATCGACCGGTGGTCCGGCGACAACCTCGATGTGTGCGCGGAAGCGGCGCGGTACCCGCATCTGTCCCAGCCGGCTGTCACGGCGGCTCCACATGCTGGACCACATGCCCTTCAGTGCCATCGGGACTACCGGCACAGGACGCCGCGCCAGGATCTTCTCCACCCCCGACTTGAAGGCGGCAATCTCGCCATCCTTGGTCAGGGCACCTTCGGGAAAGATGCAGACCAGCTCGCCCTCGGCCAGTGCCGCATCCACCTCATCGAAGGCGCGCTGCATCAGTGCGGCATCTTCCTTGGGGCTGGCGATGGGAATGGCCTTGGCGGTCTTGAAGATCCAGCGCATCACCGGGATGTTGAAGATCCGGTAATACATGACGAAGCGGGCCGGACGCGGGATCACCGCCGACAGGATCAGCGCATCCATGTAGCTGACGTGGTTGCAGACGATCAGCGCGGCGCCTTCATCGGGCACATTGTCTTCCACGCCCTTGACCCGCAACCGGTACAGGGTGCGCACCATCACCCAGCTCAGGAAGCGCATCAGGAACTCGGGCACGATGCTGAAGATGTAGACCGCGACCACGATGTTGGCGATGGCAAGTGCCAGGAACACCTGCGGGATGGTCCAGCCCAGCAGGCGCTGGCTGAGCAGGCCGAGGACGGCGGCCAGCACGATGAAGCCGGAGTTCTGGATGTTCAGCGCGGCGAACACGCGCGACATTTCCGATTTCGGTGTGCGGCTCTGGATCAGCGCGAACAACGGCACCACGAAGAAGCCGGTGAACAGGCCGATGCCGAGCAGGTCGATGATGATGCGCCAGCTGCCGGGCTGCTGGACGAAGCCGGCAACGTCCAGGCCCGATACGGTCACCGCACCGGTACGGGCGAAGTACAGATCGAGCAGGAAGGCGCTCATTCCGAATGCACCCAGTGGCACCAGGCCGATCTCGACGATGCGTCCGGACAGCTTCTCGCACAGCAGTGAGCCGACGCCGGTGCCCAGCGAAAACAGCGCCAGCGCGAAGATGTACAGCACCTCGTCGCCGCCCAGGTTGACCACCGCATAGGTCGGCAGCTGCGAGGTGAGCACGGTGCCAAAGAACCAGAACCACGACACCCCGAGGATGGCATTGCGTACCGCCTTCTGCTTCTTGGCCAGGCGCAGCACCGCCAGTGATTCGCTGATCGGGTTCCAGTTGATCTTCAGATCCGGTGCGCCGGCATCCACGCGCGGGATCATGCGGGCGGTGAAGTTGCCGATCAGCGCCAGCGCGATGATGGCAACCGCAGCGACGATTGGCCCATGGGTGCCCGCCAGCGCAAAGATCATGCCGCCGGCAATCATGCCGGTGAGGATGGAGATGGACGTGCCCATTTCCACCAGTCCGTTGCCACCGGTCAGTTCCTCGGGCTTGAGGATGGACGGCAGCACCGAGTATTTGACCGGGCCGAACAGGGTGGACTGCAGGCCGGTGCAGAACAACGCCACCAGCAGCACCGGCATGTTCTGGGTAAGGAAGCCGACCGCCGCCAGTGACATCACCACGATCTCCATGGTGGTGGTGATGACGATGAGCTTCTGCTTTTCCAGCTTCTCGGCGATCTGTCCGGCAAGTGCCGAGAACAGGAAATAGGGCAGGATGAACAGTGCCGGCGCCAGGTTGGTATACAGCGTGCGTTCTTCGCTGCTGACGCCCAGGTAGAACAGCAGGCCGATGATCGCCTGGCGGTAGATGTTGTCGTTGAAGGCGCCCAGCGCCTGGACGATGAAGAACGGGAGGAAGCGGCGCTGCGTGAGCAGGGCGAACTGGTTGTGGCCGGACATCGTGACTCCTCGGTGCTGCGCGGCACATTAGCAGAACCGCATGTCGCTATTGATCAAGCCGCGCGCGTATTGCAGAAGCCTCTCAGGCCGGGCCCGCAGGCAGCAGGTCCAACAAGGCGCGCGCGGCCGGGGTGGGGTCGGCTCGCCATACCGCGCAGGTACGGAAGCGGAATGGTTCGACCAAGGGCCGTACGAGCGTGCGCTGCATGCGTGCGGCCATGCTGTCGGGAACCACCGCCACCGCCAGGCCGGCGGCGACCAGTTGCTGTTGCAACTCGCTGTGGGTGACCTCGTATTGCAACTGGGCCTGGACGCCGCGTTCGCGCAGGGCGTCATCCAGCATGCGTCGCACGCCGGCGCCGGGTACCAGCGCCGCCAAGGGCAGGCCTTGCAGCGCCTGCAACGGGATAGCCGCGAGACTGGCCAGCGGATGATCGGTTGGCATTACCAGCGACAGACCTTCCTCATGCAACAGGCGGTGCTGCGGCGGCAGGGTGATCTGTGGACCCACCCCGACCAGCGCCACGTCCAGGTTGCCGGCTTCCACTTCGGCCAGCAGCAGATCGCTCATGCCGGCCTTCAGGTGGACCTCCACCGCAGGATGGGCGGCCCGGAACGCTGCCAGCAAGGCAGGGACATCCACCACGTTGAGCGAGGTGATCTGGCCGATGTTGATGCGGCCACGCACCGTGCCCAGGGTCAGTGCCATTTCCTCCTGCAGGCGTGCGGCGGCCTGCAGGGTCAGCCGGGCGTTGTGCAGGAATACCTCGCCGGCAGCGGTCGGCCGTACCCGGCGGTGGCTGCGCTCGAACAGGCGGGTGCCGAAGGCATCCTCCAGCCGGGCGATCTGGTGGCTCAGTGCCGATTGCACGGTGTGGCAGCGGGCTGCCGCGGCGGTGAAGCCACCTTCCTCGGCCACGGCGACGGCGAATTCGAGCTGGCGCAGGGTGAACATGCCATCACTGAAACAGATGGATGGGATGAAAACAATACATTGGCGTCATTGATGGCGGCGGCCCAGACTTACCGCAGTTCCTGCCGTGGCCTCCCCATGAATACCCCCGTCTCCCACTCGCCCCATCGCCCCTTGAGCCAGGCCCAGGTCCTGCTGCTGGCTGCCGCCACCGGCCTGATCGTGGCCGGCAACTACTACGCGCAGCCCTTGCTGCAGATCCTGGCCGAGGCATTCCGGATCGGCGCCGACACGGCGGGCTGGGTGGTGACGGTGGCGCAGCTGGCTTACGCCGCCGGCCTGTTGTTGATCGTGCCGCTGGGTGACCGGCTGGAACGCCGCCGACTGATCGTCGCCCTGTTCGTGCTGGCGGCGGTGGGCCTGGCGATCAGCGCCACCGCGACCCATTTCGTGCAGCTGCTGGCAGGCACCGCCCTGTCCGGCCTCAGTGCGGTGGCGGCGCAGGTCATCGTGGCGCATGCGGCGGGTCTGGCCGAGCCGGAACATCGGGGCAGGGTGGTGGGCACGATCATGGCTGGCCTGCTGTTGGGCATCCTGTTGGCGCGCACTGCCTCCGGCGTACTGGCCGGGCTGGGTTCCTGGCACACCATTTACTGGGTGGCCTGCATTGCCTTGCTGGTGCTGGCGGTGGTGCTGGCACGCTTGCTGCCGACGCACCAACCCAGTGCCAGCCTGTCCTATCCGCGCCTGATCGGTTCGGTGCTGGCCTTGCTGCGAGATGAGCCCTTGCTGCGCCAGCGCTCTGTGCTGGGTGGCCTGCTGTTTGCCGGCTTCAGCGTGTTCTGGACGCCGCTGGCCTTTCTGTTGTCGGGCCCGGCTTACGGTTACTCGATTGCCACTATTGGTCTGTTTGGTTTGATTGGTGCGGCAGGTGCGTTGGCTGCCAGCAGTGCCGGCAAGCTCAGCGATCGCGGTCATGGCCGCGCGGTGGCGCTGGGTGGCCTGCTGATGATGCTGTTGTCGTGGTTGTTGCTGGCGTTCGCGCCGGTGTCGCTGGCGGCGCTGATCGTGGGCGTGCTGATGCTGGATATCGCCGTGCAGGCGGTGCATATCAACAACCAGAGCGTGATCTACCAGCTGGATGAGAGCGCCCGCAGCCGTATTACCTCGGCCTATATGACCTGCTATTTCATCGGCGGTGCCAGTGGCTCGGTGCTGAGCACGATGGCCTGGACGCGCTATGGCTGGAACGGCGTCTGCGCGCTGGCGGCGTGTTCGCGGTGATCGGCCTGCTGGTGTACTTCATGCCGGTGCGCAAACAAGCCACAAAGAATGTGGGAGCGGCGTAAGCCGCGAAGCCGATAGCGCCACCGTCGCCGAAGGGCGTACATGCCAGGCTTTTTCAGGAGCGGCGTAAGCCGCGAAGCTGGCAACCGTTCCGTTGATGGATCTTCTGCGCACAGAGCTGTAGATCGGTGGTTGAGGACTGACGCCAAAGCCAAAGCCAAAGCCAAAGCCAAAGCCAAAGCGTCCCCCCATCCGCCCTTCGGGCACCTTCCCCCGCAGGCGGGAGAAGGGACAGCCACAGCCACAGCCACAGCCACAGCTAGATCCGCAGCCAATCACTTGTAGGAGCGGCGTGAGCCGCGAAGCTGGCGATGGTGACGTTCCTGGATTGCATGCGATCTGAGCGGCTGGGTCCTATGCCGTATGGGAAAAACAAAAAGCGAAATCAACGGCACCCCTCCCCAACCCTCCCCTGTGCTCCGCGCAAGGGAGGGGGTAACAGCAACTAGGCCGGCGACATCGCTTCTTCCGCCGACGCCCTCAGCTTCGGCAACAGTCGCAGCATCAAGGCCAGCTGGGTACGCACCAGTCGCGACTTCTCATCGATCTCATCCGGCATCTGCTCCAGCGCATCTGCCAGTGCGATCTCATCTTCCTGTGGGTCCGCCGGCTGGCGTCTGCCCAAGGCTTCAGACAATGCAGCCAAGGACTGCTGCAGCTGCCGATGCCCGCCCGCAACCAGCGCATCTTCATTGACTGCATCCGCCTGCGCACGATGCGCACCCAGCGCCGACAGATAGCCCAGCAAGGTGTTGGACAGGGCGAGGAAGCGGAAGCCCGCATCCAGATTGCCGCGTGCATAACCCGGCTCACGCAGCATGTTCGCCAACGCCACCGATAGGGCGACGTCGGCGTTGTGCATGTCGCGGCGGGCGATGCGGTAGGGCAGGTCGTCGCGCATGCCGCTGCGGTACTGGCCCAGTACTTCATCCAGGTAGGCGGTGCTGGTGGCGATCACCTGTGCCATCACCTTGTGCAGGCGCCGGCCTTCCCAGTCGGGCAGGATCAACAGCGAGGCGATGGCGGCGATCACGCAGCCGATCAAGGTGTCGAGGAAGCGCGGCCAGATCAGCACGAAACCATTGCCGATCAGGTTGAAGCACAGCAGCGCCATTACCGTGATCGCGGCGGTGGCCAGCAGGTAGCGGTCGGTGCGGGTGATGAAGAACAGCAGCGCTGCCGCCAGCGCCAACAGCAGTTGCAGGCCAGTGCCGGGGAACAGCTGCATCAATGCCCAGGTCACGCCCAGGCCGAGCAGGGTGCCGGCGATACGTTGCACCAGCCGCAGGCGGGTGGCGCCAAAGTTGGGCCGGCAGACGAAGACGATGGTCAGCAGGATCCAGTAACCGTTCTCCGGGTGCACCAGCTTCAGCAGGGCATAGCCGGCAATCAGCGCCAGACCGATGCGCACGCCATGGCGGAACAGCAGCGAGCCTGGGGTCAGGGCCTGGCGCAGGCGGGTGCCCATTTCGCGCAGGGTGTGCGGCGAGGAATCGCGCAGGCGGGTGTCGATGCCTTCCAGCGGGGTATCCGCCAGTGCGGCTTCGGACAGCTGCCGCTCGATGCTGGTCAGGTTGGCCGCCAGCAGTTGCAGCGAGCCCAGCAGGCGCGTCCACTGCGGATTGCGCTGCTCACGCAGGTACTGCAGCGAAGACTGCAGGTCCTGGCCGGCGACGCGGGTGCGTTCGCCATAGTCGAACGGCTGGCGCAGGCGGATGGCCTCGCCCAGCGTTTGGCAGGCCTTGCCCTGCAGTGACAGCAGGCGCCGGCAGCGGAACAGCACGTCGCTGTGGAAGAAGGCCTCGGCCAGGGCTTCATACGGATAGTGCGAGGAGCTGGCACGCTCGTGGAAGTCCTGCGCCATGTAATACAGGCGGAAGTACAGGCCTGACTGCACGCCGGGCCGACCAGAGCGGCCGAAGCGGCTGAGGATGGCGGTCTTGGCGATGTTCAGTGCCTGCACCACGCGCACGTTCTGCTCAGCCAGCGCCAGGCGGCGTGCTTCCAGATTGCCGTGCCGCACCGGCTCGAACAGGTCGGCCTTGAGTTGCAGATAATGGCCGAGCTCGAAGAACAGCCGCGCCAGCCGTTCGCGTACCGGGCGGTTGGCGAACATCGCCGTCCACAGGATCGACAGCAGGCCGTACCAGGCGGCGCCAACCAGCAGCGGGACCACCTCGCGCAGCGCCTGTTGCTGGCTGACGTTGTGGTGCTGGTCCATCGCGATCATCGCGTAGATCGCCAGCGTCACTGTGGCCTGGCCGATGGAGGCATAGCGCTCGCCCAGCGCGCCGAGCAGGGTCAGGCCGAAGGCGGTCAGTGCCAACGCGCTGATGAAGGGAACCGGGTAGGGGAAGAGCGCGATGACCGCCGCCGCAGCAGCGGCAAAGCACAGCAACGACAACAGCACGGATTTTGTACGGCCCCACCAGTTGTCATCGGTCTCGGCGATGGCGCTGGCGATGATGCCCAGGAACAGGCCGGGGATGGCTTCGATGTGGCCGTCGTACCAGCCATAGGCGATGGCGGCGGTGAGGGCGATGAACACGCGCAACCCGTAGCTGGCTTTTTCGTGGGCCCAGAGTTGGCCGAGGTGACGGTCGAGGCGGCGCATGCCGGAAGCGTGGACTCGCGGGGATCAGGTTGTCAGCTTGCGGTGCCGTGGCGATGCAGGCAAGCGCGAACCGTCTGCAAGTGTGCAGGGCTCAGCCTGCGGTATTGGCCGCGCGCATGAAATCGAGGAACACGCGCAGCTTGGGTGCCAGTTGTTCGCGCGATGGGTAATAGAGATGGAAGCCGGGATAGGGCGGTTGCCAGTCATCGAGCAGTCCATGCACGCGACCCGCGTCGATGTCGGCGCGGGCGATGGCTTCGAATATCTGCAGCAGGCCAAGCCCGTCGCGCGCTGCCTGCAAGGCCAGCGTGCTGTCGTTGAGCAGCAGAGGCCCGCTGACATCGAGGGTGAAGTCGCGCTGATCACGGCTGAACTCCCAGGGCATCACCCGGCCATTGCTGTTGCGGTGACGGATGCAGGCATGGCCGATCAGTTCTTCCGGTGTTTGCGGTGTGCCATGCCGCTGCAGATACGCCGGCGCGGCGACCACGGTCCAGCGCATGGGTGGCCCCAACGGCACCGCGATCATGCCATCGGCCAGCGCCTCGCCCAGGCGGATGCCGGCATCGAAGCCCTCGCCCACCACATCGATCAGCGCCGCCTGCATCGACAGCTCCACTTCCACCTGCGGGTAGACGGCGTGGAAGGCGGGCAGGTGTGGCAGCAGCAGGTACTCGATGGCGAAACGCGGCGCGGTGATGCGCAACTGCCCCGTCGCCACGTCGCGGTTGGCTTCCACCGCATGCAGCGCCTCGCCGATCCGGGCCAGCGCCGGCGCGGTGTCCAGCAACAGGCGCTGGCCGGCCTCGGTCAGGCCAACCCGGCGGGTGGTTCGTTGCAGCAGACGGGTGCCGAGCCGGCGCTCCAGGTTGCGGATGGTCTGCGACAAGGCCGACGGCGAGACCGCCAGCTCGATGGCTGCCTGACGGAAGCTGGCATGCCTGGCCACGCAGGCGAAGGCTGCCAGAGCCGGCAACAGGGCGGGATCTACTGTGAAGTCAGGCTTCATGGTCAATGCGGAGTATCCGCCTTTATCGACATAGTGGCGAGGGCCTACAGTTGCCTCCGTCCTTTCCCCCGCTGGAGTCGCCGATGAAAACCCGAGTTCTGGGCCGCAATGGTCCTGTTGTTTCCGCACTTGGCCTGGGCTGCATGGGCATGAGCGCGTTCTATGGTGGCCGCGGCGATGATGCGGCCTCGATTGCGGTGATCCACCGCGCGCTGGAGCGCGGCGTGACGCTGTTGGATACCGCCGACATGTATGGCCCGCATACCAATGAGGTGCTGGTGGGCAAGGCGATTGCCGACCGGCGCGCGCAGGTGTTCCTGGCCACCAAGTTCGGTGTGCGGCTGGATCCCAATGATCCGCAGGCGCGCGGTGTCGATGGTCGTCCGGAATACGTGCAGGCGGCCTGCGAGGCCAGCCTGCAGCGCTTGGGTGTGGATCATATTGATCTGTACTACCAGCACCGTGTTGATCCGCAGGTGCCGATCGAGGACACGGTGGGGGCGATGGCGCGGCTGGTCGAGCAGGGCAAGGTGCGTTACCTGGGCTTGTCCGAGGCCGCACCGGAGACGATCCGTCGCGCGCATGCGGTGCATCCGATCACCGCGCTGCAGACCGAGTATTCGCTGTGGTCACGCGAGCCGGAGCAGAATGATGTGTTGGCGACGGTGCGTGAGTTGGGTATTGGCTTCGTGCCGTACTCGCCGCTGGGCCGTGGCTTCCTGACCGGTGCGATCCGCAGCCCGGCCGATTTCGAGGACGGTGATTACCGCCGCAACTCGCCGCGCTTCCAGGGCGAGAACTTCGATAGGAATCTGGCTTTGGTTGAGCAGGTCAATGCAATTGCTGCCGACAAGGGTGTGACACCGGGGCAGTTGGCGTTGGCCTGGGTATTGGCGCAGGGCGATGACCTGGTGCCGATTCCGGGCACCAAGCGTTTGCCGTATCTGGAGGAGAATCTGGGTGCGCTGGAGGTGGTGTTGGGTGCGCAGGACCTGGCGCGGATCGACGCAGTGTTCCCGGTGGATGCAGCGGCGGGCCTGCGTTATCCGGCGGCGAGCATTGGCAGCGTGCATCGGTAACACCCGGCAGGCTTCAACTGTAGAGCCGAGCCATGCTCGGCTGGGGCGTTCCCCAAAACCCCCTCTGCCGAGCATGGCACGGGACGACATTTGTGCGCCCACCCATGCGCCGCAGGCGCAGGGGAGGGGTTGGGAGGGGTGAGGCACCGCTTACTGCTGCTCGCGGGCGATCGCGCGCCAGCCGATGTCGTTGCGGTGGAACTCGTTGGCCCAGTGGATCCTGGCAACGCCTGCATACGCATGCTGCTGCGCATCACCAACGCTGTCTCCCAGCGCAGCAACACACAGCACGCGGCCACCGGCGCTGACCACGTTGCCGTCAGCGTCCAATGCCGTACCCGCATGGAATACCTTGGCACTGGCCGGCACATCATCCAAACCGCTGATCACATCACCGGTGATCGGGGTTTCCGGGTAGGGCTTGGCGGCCAGCACGACACCAAGCGACGGACGCGGGTCCCACTGCGCTTCCACGCCGGCCAGCGCGCCATCAATGGCGGCTTCGACCAGATCCACCAGATCCGACTGCAGGCGCAGCATCACCGGCTGGGTTTCCGGGTCGCCAAAGCGCACGTTGAACTCGATCACCTTGGGCGCGCCGCTGGCATCGATCATCAGGCCGGCATAGAGGAAGCCGGTGAACGGCACGCCGTCGGCGATCATGCCGGCCACGGTGGGCTCCACCACCTCGCGCATCACCCGCGCATGCACGTCCGGGGTCACCACCGGTGCCGGTGAATAAGCGCCCATGCCGCCGGTATTGGGGCCGGTATCGCCATCGCCCACGCGCTTGTGGTCCTGGCTGGTGGCCATCGGCAGTGCGATGCGGCCGTCGACCATCGAGATGAAGCTGGCTTCCTCGCCTTCGAGGAACTCCTCGATCACCACGCGTGCACCGGCATCGCCGAAGGCATTGCCGCTGAGCATGTCGTGCACGGCGGCTTCGGCTTCTGCCATCGTCATCGCCACGATCACGCCCTTGCCGGCGGCAAGACCGTCGGCCTTGATCACGATGGGCGCGCCCTTCTCATGCAGGTAGGCCAGCGCGGAATCCACTTCGGTATGCACGGCGTAGTACGCGGTGGGAATGCCGTGGCGGGCAAGGAAATCCTTGGCAAAGGCCTTGCTCCCTTCCAACTGCGCGGCGGCCGCGGTCGGCCCGAAGATGCGCAGGCCGGCCTGGCGGAAACGGTCGACCACGCCCAACACCAGCGGCACTTCCGGGCCCACCACGGTCAGGCCCACGGCCTCGTCCTGCGCCAGTTTCAGCAAGCCCTCGATGTCGGTGACCTTGATCGCGACATTGCGGCACTTGCCTTCGGTGGCGGTGCCGGCGTTGCCGGGGGCGACGATGACTTCGCTGACGCGCGGTGATTGCGCCAGCTTCCAGGCCAGTGCGTGTTCGCGGCCGCCAGAGCCGATGACGAGGAGTTTCATGGGGTCGGTTCCTGTGGGAAGGGGGCGGAAAAGCTCAGGGGTTGAGTGCCGTGCGTGCGGGCGATGTGCGCGCCTTGCGCATCAATCGCAGCTTTCGATCTGCATGCCCGGCGGAATCAGGTAGCGCGCCTGCGCGCTGTCGTAGGCGATGCTGTGGGTCTTGTTGGCAGCCCCCGCGCAGCCCCGGCCTTTCTCCTGCACGCGCAGCGGCCAATTGGCGAGCTGCGGCTGGCTGTTGTCGGGTGTCGCGTCGAAGTTCAGGTCCAGGCGGCCATGCGAACAGTTGCCGGAGGCATTGCAGTCGATGGCGTTGCGATCATCCAGATGGCTGCGCAGCCAGCCTGCGCTGGACAAGGTCTTGCCGCCATCGAACACGTACCAGGCGCGGTTGCGCATTGCTGCGCCGACTACCACCAGTTCGTCGTCGACCTGGAAACCCCAGGCATCGGCACCCATCTGCAGGATCGTGACAGTGCCCGGTTTGCCGCCGGTGCCGCTGCCCTGGCCGAGCAGTTCGGCAGCAACGCTGACGCCGTCATCGGCGGCGCGTTGCAGGACGATGAAATCGGTGCTGCCCAGCTCAATCGGGCTGGCGTCGTCGTACGTGGTGCAGATTGCCAGCATGCGGTAGTTGCCGTTCTGCACGCTGATGCTCTGGTCGGCGCAGATGTCGCGATGCACCGGGCGGGCCTGCCCCAGATCGGCATCACTCAGTTGCTGCGCCCACTGCCCCTGCAATTGCACGGCGCTGCCATAGCGCTCCTGCAGTACCGCCATCACCCCAGCCTCGTAGCTGAGCTTCGGCTTTGCTGCCGGAGTGTCGCTCTGTGCGGGCGTGCCCTGCTGGCACGCGGCCAGCAGGGCGACGGCGAGCAGGGAAATCAAACGCGGGAAAACCCTGGTCGCCATGTGCCAGCTCTCGGTAACGGAATCAGTGACGGAAGTGACGCACGCCGGTGAACACCATGGCGATGCCATGTTCGTCGGCAGCAGCGATCACTTCGTTGTCACGCATCGACCCACCCGGCTGGATCACCGCGGTGATGCCGGCTTCGGCGGCGGCGTCCAGGCCGTCGCGGAACGGGAAGAACGCATCGGATGCCATCACCGAGCCCGGCACCACGAGGCCAGCATCCGCCGCCTTGATGCCGGCGATGCGGGCGGAGTAGACGCGGCTCATCTGGCCGGCGCCAACACCGATGGTGCGCTCGTCCTTGGCGTAGACAATCGCGTTGGACTTGACGTACTTGGCCACGCGCCAGGCGAACAGCAGATCGCGCAGCTCGGCCGCGGTCGGCGCGCGCTGGGTGACGGTCTTCAGTTCGTCGGCGCGCATGCCGCGGTTGTCGGCGCTCTGCACCAGCAGGCCCGAACCGATGCGCTTGGTGTCGTAGTTGTTGCGGGCATCGCCGGCCGGGATGCGCAGCACGCGCACATTGGCCTTCTTGGTGGCGTAATCCAATGCGGCCGGCTCGTAATCCGGTGCGATCAGCACTTCGACGAACTGGCGGTCGAGGATGGCCTTGGCGGTTGCCGCGTCCAGCGTGCGGTTGAAGGCGAGGATGCCGCCGAAGGCGCTGGTCGGGTCGGTGTTGTAGGCCATCTCGTAGGCGGCGCCGACATCGGCAGCCACGGCCACGCCGCACGGGTTGGCGTGCTTGACGATGACGCAGGCTGGCACGTCGAACTGGCGCACGCATTCCCAGGCGGCGTCAGCGTCGGCCAGGTTGTTGTAGCTCAGTTCCTTGCCCTGCAGCTGCACGAAGGTGGCCAGGGTGCCCGGCACCGGGTACAGGTCGCGGTAGAACACGCCGCTCTGGTGCGGATTCTCGCCGTAGCGCAGGTCCATGACCTTGATGAAGGAGGAATTCATCTGTGCCGGGTATTCATTGCGCACCGGCACCGCAGCGCTGGTGTCGGTCACGGCCGACAGGTAGTTGCTGATCGC
Organism: Stenotrophomonas sp. STEN033; assembly: GCF_056856655.1. Lineage (NCBI taxonomy): Bacteria > Pseudomonadati > Pseudomonadota > Gammaproteobacteria > Lysobacterales > Lysobacteraceae > Stenotrophomonas > Stenotrophomonas sp. STEN033. The sequence goes on along the minus strand of NZ_JBXFWM010000060.1, from coordinate 4,662 downwards.
CGCGTCGTACTGGGCGACGCGGTTGAACGCGGCCACCGACAGTTCAAAGCGCTTGGCAGCCGACAGCTTGCCGTCGTTGCTGGCCAGTTCGACCAGCAGTGCGTCGTACTGGTCCGGGCTGGTCGCCACGGCGACGCGTGCGAAGTTCTTGGCCGCGCTGCGCAGCATCGCCGGGCCGCCGATGTCGATGTTCTCCACCGCGTCGGCGAGCGTGCAGTCGGCCTTGGCGGTAACCGATTCGAACGGGTACAGGTTCAGCACCAGCAGGTCGATCGGGGCGATGCCGTGCTCGGCCATTACCGCGTCATCGGTACCGGCGCGGCCGAGCAGGCCGCCGTGCACCATCGGGTGCAGGGTCTTGACCCGGCCGTCCATCATTTCCGGGAAGCCGGTGACATCGGACACGTCCTTGACCGGCAGGCCGGCCTCGCGGATCGCCTTGGCGGTACCGCCGGTGGACAGCAGCTCGACGTTGCGGGCGGCCAGGGCACGGGCAAGTTCGACCAGACCGGTCTTGTCGGAAACGGACAGCAGGGCCCGGCGGACAGGCAGCAGATCAGCAGACATGGGGAGGCAGGGGAAGCGGAAGCGGGCCCGTATTGTAGCCGCGCGGTCACACAGAAGCAGGGTGTAGTGCCGAGCCATGCTCGGCAGGGGCCTTCCCAGCAATGCACATGTAGTGCCGAGCCATGCTCGGCAGGGGCTTTCCCAGCAATGCACATGTAGTGCCGAGCCATGCTCGGCAAGGGGCCTTCCCAGCAATGTACGACGGCGGGGATTACCGGTAACGCTTCTGCCGAGCATGGCTCGGCACTACGGGCAGCCCAGGGCTTTACGCCAGCCCGTATTCCTTCAACTTCTTGCGCAGGGTGGCGCGGTGGATGCCCAGCAATGCCGCGGCGCGGCTCTGGTTGCCTTCGCAGTGGTTCAACACTTCCACGAACAACGGGATTTCCATCTCGCGCAGCACGATCTCGTACACGTCGTCGGCGTCGCAGCCGTCCAGATCGCGCAGGTAGCGCCGTACGGACTGGGCAACGTGTTCGCGAAGCGGCGGCTTCGGAGCGCCACGACTGGTGTCAGGACGGGTGGGGGCAGCGTTCAAGGAGAGTTCCCGGGTTCAGCAAGGTCGGGCGCTTTGGCCCGGCATGGGGGAGGGAGTCTAGCGCGTGGGCCGTGGGCCTGCCACGCCATTGTCCCGTGTTTACTGAAATTCGAAGCTGAAGGCGACCGTGGCCGCGGCCGGCTCGCGCAGCCGGAATGACACCTGCGCGCTCTGTCCGGGCTCCAGTCTTGCCTGGGGATCTGCCGCTGGCCCGAGGTATTCGGCCGGTTGCAGCGTGCGGCGGCCGATCACCCGGCCATCGGCGTCGGACAGCGACAGCCGCAACGCCGGCCAGGCCTGGGCCCAGCGGGCGTCGTTGCGGAAACTGGCCTGTACCTGCAATGCGCCTGCCTGTCCCGGGACCGGGCGGATGTCGCGGCTGAGCATGCTGAACGCGCCGGGCTCATGCCACGGCGGCAGGCTGCAACGCAGCACCGTGCACAGACCGCTGACCAAGGGACGGGTGCCTGCATCGGCGGCCAGACGGGCGCGGTCGGCAATGATGATCTGCAGACCGAGCAGCAGCGCCAACGCCAGCACCAAACCCCATTGCCAGCGCGGCGTGTCGGCTGCTGGCGCGGCCTGCGTGCGGTTGTCGCGGGCGAAGCTGGGGGCGACAGCTGCTGCGGCCTGACCGGCCTCCTCCTCGTCTTCGTCTTCGTCCGCGGACCCGCGGACGATGGCCGGACTTTCGATGCCCATGCCTTCGCTGACAACGCTGCTATCTGCCGCTGCAACAGCCGCCTCCTGTTCGACCGGCTGGGCGTCGTGAGGCTCAGCCTTGATCGGTTCCACCGCTGCGGGCGGCAGCTCCAGCTCCAACTCCGGTGCGATGACCGTGCAGTCGTCAGTCGGGGTGGCAGGCAGGTTCGTCGGCGCAGCCGGCTTGCGCGCGTCTGCTGCCGGCGTGTTGGCGGGGCCTTGCAGGAAGGTGGCCAGGGAAGGCTGGGTGGGCGTGGTTTCGTCAGTCATGGCAGGGCAGGCTGAGGCACTGGCCCCATTCAAGCACGGCGCACGCCGGTGATGCGCATCCAGTCGCCATCCTGGGTGGCTTCAAGCTGGTCGAACCAGGTTGCGTAACGCTCCAGCAGTTCGCCTTCCTGGCCGTGCAGGATGCCGGACAGTGCAATCTGCCCGCCGGCAGCGACGCGCGCGGCAAGCAGTTCGGCCAGGGCGTCCAGCGCCGAGGCCAGGATGTTGGCCACCACCACCGGGTAGGTGGCGACCGGCTCGTCTTCCGGCAGGTAGGCGGCGATATGCACGCCATTGCGCTCGCCGTTGTCGTGGGTGGCGATCAAGGCCTGCGGATCGTTGTCCACACCCACCGCCTTGGCGGCACCCAGCTTCAGCGCCGCCAGGGCGAGGATGCCCGAGCCGCAGCCAAAGTCGAGCACGGTGTTGCCGGCCAGCTTGCCCTCGGCCGAGAGCTGGTCCAGCCAGCGCAGGCACAGCGCGGTGGTCGGGTGGGTGCCCGAGCCGAAGGCCAGGCCTGGGTCCAGGCGCACGATGGCGGCGTCAGCGGTCTGCGCGGCCTCCGGCAGTTCGTGGTTCCACGGCACGATCCAGGTGCGTTGGCCGAACTGCATGGGCTGGAACTGGTCCAGCCAGGCGCGTTCCCAGTCTTCGTCCTGCACGGCGCGGAAGCTGGCGTGGGTCCAGTCCAGGCCCGGATCGAAGGCCTCCAGCGCGGCCAGCAAGGCCAGCGCATTGGTATCAGCCGGGAACAGCGCGCTCAGGGTCAGCTCGTTCCACAGCGGGGTTTCGCCCACGCCCGGCTCCAGGATCGCGCGCTCGTTGCTGGTATCGGCGTCGGCGTCGAGCATGGTCACCGCCAGCGCGCCGACGTCGTCGAGGGCATTCTCGTAACGGGGCTGGGTGGCTTCGGAGCAGCGCAGGGTCAATTCGAGGAAGGGCATGGCGGCGTACGGCAACGGCGGGACAGGGCACGCATCCTAGACGAGGCGCGCACCAATTGCGCGTTCAGCTGGCCGATTCATCCGGCCCGGCCACGGGTATTGATAGAATTCAGGACCTATTACCGCGTAACGGGCTGCCGCTTCCCATGCTGTCGTTGCTGGCCAGAAAACCCTGGTATCTATTGGTGCTGCCTGCGGCAGTGCTGATGGCTGCATTGGGCGTTCGCAGCGGCAGTTTCCTGCACGGGGACACGGCGGAAGTGGTGGCGGCCAGCAATGGCGCCGCCGCCGAAGTGACCGCGCCGCTGCTGGCTGCCGCTACCGTTGTGCCCGAGCAATCCACTGCGGTTGCTGCGGGTCTGCCGCTGGACCTGCGCGCATCCTTCGAGAACGGCAGTGACCTGTATGCCTATGCCCACCAGCTGCAGGTAGCCGCGGATGCAGGCAATGCCGAGGCGGGCTGGGTGGCGAGCCGCATCTACGATTACTGCGGCGTGTTCGCGATGGACCCTTCGGGTTATGCATTGGACAGCGCCGCATTGCAGCGCATGGATCTCAATGCGATTTCCGCGATGCTGGCCGCGCGTGGCAGGGTGCGCCAGGGGTGCGCGGGTTTCACCGCTGCCGATGACCTGGGCCGTGCGCGCGTGCTGCAGCAGCGCCGGGCCTCGGCCAAGGCCGGCAATCTGGCGGCCGAAGCGGCCTTGCTGTCGATGGGAGAGCCCTTGAGCGAAACCCCCAGGTACCGGCGTGAGTTGGTTGAGCGGGTGCAGTCCTCGTTGGACCCGGAGGCCTTCCTTGCGATCTCCGGGGCGATGGGCACCGCAGCGGCCGGGGACGATGCCTACAAGGGCATGGTTGCGGGCACCCAGTTCAGCCAATTGGCGTGGCAGGTGGCTGCCTGCCAACTGGGTCTGGCCTGTGGGCCGGAAAGTGCGTTGATGGTGGCGTATTGCGCCAATGGTGGGATCTGTTCGCGCGATCCCAGGCAGGATTTTGAGTCATTCGTTTACGACGCTGCGGTACCGCGGCAGGGTGTGGAAAAAATGAACGAGATGGTCAGCAGCTTGCGCAATGCGCAGCGAGGTGTGCGATGAACTACCGACGTTTCATGCACGGTGCAAAATTCTGGATCTGGGTCGTGTTGTTCGTGGCCTATTCGGCGGGCGCGGTCGGCGTGGTGCTGATCGATACCTATGAAGACCGCTACCGAGCGCTGTCCAAGATCAAGCTGACCACCGTCAAATCCGACGAGGACCTGCGCCGTGCCGGCGCCACCCAGGCGGCGGCGGTGTACCGCGCGCAGAGCGGCATGCCGTTCAACACCTTGCAGCCGGGCAGCAGCTTCCAGATCGTATGGCCGGACGGTTCGGTGGAAACGGTGACGGTGGTGGATCCGTCCTCGCCGCTGGGCACCGAGCCGCTCAAGGGTACGGTGGTGGAAGCCGAGTAAACCGGTGTTTCCAGCAGGCACAAAAAAGGCGGGGATTCCCGCCTTTTTTTGTGCCTGTTGGCGGGTGTAGGGCCGCCCCTTCCTGGGCAGCGGCCTGACCGGCAATCCCCATGCCGACCAGGGCTCGGCCCTACATTCCTGCTCCCTCCCTTTCGCGCAGCGAAGGGGAGGGTTGGGGAGGGGTAAGC
>NZ_JBXFWM010000059.1:0-29205 GCF_056856655.1 Stenotrophomonas sp. STEN033 | reverse complement strand
GCCATGCTCGGCAAGGGGCCCTACCGGGAATGCTTTCTGCCGAGCATGGCTCGGCACTGCGCTTGGCTCCCTCCCTTTGGCCACAGGCCAAGGGGAGGGCTGGGGAGGGGTTGGCTGCTGGGGCTTTACCGGGAAGGCCTCTGCCGAGCATGGCTCGGCACTACGCTTGTCTCCCTCCCTTTGGCCGCAGGCCAAGGGGAGGGCTGGGGAGGGGTTGGCTGTTGAGGCTTCACCGGGAAGGCCTCTGCCGAGCATGGCTCGGCACTACGCCTGGCTCCCTCCCTTTGGCCGCAGGCCAATGGGAGGGCTGGGGAGTGGGTGGCTTTTGGAGCTTCACCGGGAAGGCCTCTGTCGAGCATGGCTCGGCACTACGCCTGGCTCCCTCCCTTTGGCCGCAGGCCAAGGGGAGGGCTGGGGAGGGGTTGGCTGTTGGGGCTTTACCGGGAAGGCCTCTGCCGAGCATGGCTCGGCACTACGCTTGGCTCCCTCCCTTTGGCCGCAGGCCAAGGGGAGGGCTGGGGAGGGGTTGGCTGTTGGGGCTTTTGGGGCTTGACCGGGAAGGCCTCTTGCGGAGCATGGCTCGGCACTACGCTTGGCTCCCTCCCTTTGGCCGCAGGCCAAGGGGAGGGCTGGGGAGGGGTTGGCTGTTGGGGGCTTTACCGGGAAGGCCTCTGCCGAGCATGGCTCGGCACTACAAGCCCCTCTCCCGTTTACGGGAGAGGGGTTGGGGTGAGGGCGGCCTTCGGGCTTTGCCGGGAAGGCCTCTGCCGAGCATGGCTCGGCACTACAGGGGGTTTTCGCTCCGATGTTGCGCCGCAGAATGCGCTGGGCGAAATGCTCATGCTTTACTTGGATCGATCTAAATTTTGGGCAATGTGATGCGGGGAAAGCAGAAGGGGCTGCGCAGGGCGCGCCTTTGTCTGCCGCAACTCACTGAAAACATTGCTGCAAGCACGCTTTGCATGGCCCGTTGTTCGGTACTCGCACCCACCAGCCGCTGTCGTGACGGCTGTCGGGGCAGGTGCCGGGGCCGCCCGTTTTTGCTGATGCCTGGCATCTCTCCCCATCCCGTTCCCGGATGGGCTGGACATCAGCGGCCCGGCTGGTCCGGGCCACCCTTTGCCGCAATGCCATCCACGCCACACCGACCGACCCAAGGATCCAACGCATGAGCCGATCGCCGACCTTCGCACCTCCCCGCCGCCTGCTGGCAACGGCAGCCTGCCTGCTGGCGCTGGGCGTCGCACCGCTGCTGCAGGCCGCACCCTCGGCTGCGCTGGAACGCGAGGTCAATACCTTCATCGGCAGCAAGGACGACGGCAACACCTTCCCGGGCGCATCGGCGCCGTTCGGCCTGATCCAGGTCAGCCCGATCGGCAGCCACTACTCCGGCTGGCGCTATGACGACGAGAAGATCCGCGGCTTCGGTCATTCCTTCATCTCCGGCGCAGGTTGCTGGGAGCAGGGCGGGCAGGTCTCGGTGTTGCCGGTCACCGGCAGCATCGGTCCCGGTGGTGATTTCGATACCAAGGACCCCAAGCGCTTCGACCACAAGAACTACGCCTCGGCGTACAGCCACGATGGCGAAGTCGGTCAGGCCGGCTACTACAAGGTTCGCCTGACCGATTACCGCGGCATCGACGTGGAAACCACCGCGCTGACCCGCGCCGCCGCCGAGCGCTATACCTTCAGCGCGGGCGTCAGCGAAGGCCAGGTGCTGGTCAATGTGGCCCAGGCCAACGAGCGCCATTCGGTGATCGGCAGCGTCATCGACGTGGTCGGCGACCGCGCGGTGGAAGGCAAGCTGGTCACCAAGAGTTTCTGCGGTGGCCACCAGTACACCACCTGGTTCCGCATCGAGTTCGATCGGCCGTTCAAGGCCCATGGCACCTGGGGTGAGGAAGGCGGCCTGCCCGGCGCACGCCACAGCATGGAAGGCGAAGCCAAGCCCAATGGCGCGTGGTTGAGCTTTGATCTGGCCGGCGGCCGCAGCGTCACCGCTACCAGTGCGATCTCGCATGTGGATGCCGAAGGCGCACGCAACAACCTGCGCAGCGATGGCATGCAGGGCGGCAAGCTGCTGAGCTTCGATCGCATGCGCGCGCTGTCGCAGGCGCAGTGGCGCGAACAACTGGGCAGCGTCAAGGTAGAAGGCGCAAGCGCCGATGATCGCACCGTGCTGTACACCGCGCTCTACCATGCGCTGCTGCAGCCGATGACCGGCAGTGATGCTGACGGTCGTTATCGCGGCTATGATGATGTCATCCATCGCGCCGATGGTTGGACCTACTACGAGTACTTCTCGCTGTGGGATACCTACCGCACGCAGAACCAGTGGCTGGCACTGACCCGCCCGGAAGTCGCGCGCGATATCGGCCGCAGCCTGCTGGCCATCAACGAACAGGGTGGCTGGTTGCCGCGCTGGGGCTATGCCAACTTCGAAACCAATGTGATGACCGGCGACCCGGTGACGCCGTTCATGGTCGACCTGTGGCGCTTCGGCGCGCTGAAGGGGCGCGAGGCGGAAGCCTGGGGCGCGCTGCGCCGCAATGCCTTCGAGATGCCGCCGATCAATTCGCGTATGGCCGGCCGTTCCGGCAATGCCAGCTATCTGTCCAACGGCTATGTGGCCTATGACCGTGCCTTCCCGTCCAAGGGCATGGACGTGGACCCGCACCACGGCGGCTCGGCAACGCTGGAATACGCCCTGGCCGATTGCGCGCTGGCGCAGATGGCCGATGGCCTGGGCCACGCCGACGATGCAGCGACGCTGCGCGCACGCGGTGGCAACTGGCACAAGGTATGGGATGCGGATGTACGCGATGCCGAAACCGGCTTCACCGGCTTCCCGCGTCCGCGTGACGAGAACGGCAAGTGGTATACGCCGGCCAACGGCCAGTACAGCCCGCGCTCGCAGCATGGCTTCCACGAAGGCACGGGTTGGCAATACCAGTGGCTGGTGCAGCAGGACGTGCCCGGCATGTTGCAGGCGATGCATGGTCGCGAGCAGGCCGGCAAGCGTCTGGATGCGTTCTTCGCCTATGACGCGCTGCTGCAGTCACCGCTGACCGCTGCACGCAAGGAATGGGTGGTTGGTCCGTACAGCTATTACAACCAGTACCGCTACAATCCGAACAACGAGCCTGACCTGCATTCGCCGTGGATGTATACGCTGATCGGCCAGCCGTGGAAGACCGCCACCGTGGTTCGCGCGGCGCAGCAGCTGTTCACCAATGCGCCCAATGGCGTCACCGGCAATGATGACCTTGGCACGATGTCGGCCTGGTACCTGTTCAGTGCGCTGGGCCTGTACCCGGCAGTGCCGGGCAGTGGCCAGTTCCTGCTGCATGCACCGCGCTACAGCAAGGCCGAGATCACCCTGGGCAACGGCCGCACGCTGCGCCTGCAGGCGCCGGGCGCCGATCCGCGCAGCCTGCAGTACATCCAGAGCGTGCAGGTTGATGGCAAGCCGCAGCCGGCGGTGTGGCTGGATTGGCAGCGCCTGCAGCAGGGCGGCGATGTGCGCTTCACCCTCGGTGCGCAGGCACCGGAGCAGGGTTGGGGCACCGCACAGGCGGACCTGCCGGTGTCGTACTGCGCCACCCCGGGCAGCGCCCAGCCGTGAGCTCGGGCAGCGCCAAGGCCGGAAAGAAGGGAACGGGCAGCGCAAGCGCTGGCCGTGATCCTTTAGGCTTGGCGCATCCCGGAACCGCAGCGGAAATGATGAAAGACACTTCTACCGGCGCCAAGGGCGCACGCAAGGCTGGCCAACGCGCGGTTACCGTCACCGACATCGCACAGGCGGTGGGCGTGTCGCGGGCGACCGTATCGCTGGTGCTGCGCGGCAGCCCCCTGGTCAATGTCGACACCCGCGCCAAGGTCGAGGCGGAGCTGCGCAAGCAGCGTTATGTGTACAACCGCACCGCTGCAAACCTGCGCCGGCGTACCTCGTCGTCGATCGCGCTGGTGATCAACGATCTGTCCAACCCGTTCTTCGCCGAGTTCGCCTCCGGCGTGGACGAGGCATTGGGTGGCAAGGGCTTCGTGACCCTGCTTGGCAGCACCGGCGAATCACCGCAGCGGCAGCAGGCGGTGTTGAGCACCTTGATGGAACACACGCCGACCGGCTTCATCCTGTCGCCGGCCGAAGGCAGTGATGCCGAAGAGCTGCGCCATGTATTGGGTGCGCATGCGAACGTGCTGCTGTTCAACCGTGAACTGGCCGGCGCGGACTGGGATTTCCTCACTCTGGACAACCAGCACGGCGCGTACATGGCAACCCGTCACCTGATCGAACGCGGTCATCGTGACATCGCCTTCTTTGGCGGGCATGGCGCATCCAGTTCCTGCGCGCAGCGCCGTCTGGGTTACCAGCAGGCATTGAGTGAGGCCGGCTTGCCTTTGCATGCGGACTGGTTGATCGAGTCCGCACCCAACCGTCTGGAAGCGGCTGCACGTACCGGTGAATTGTTCGAATGCGCACAGCGGCCCAGCGCGGCGGTCTGCTACAACGACACGGTTGCATTGGGCCTGATGCTGGGCCTGACCTCGCGTGGCATACGCCCAGGCGGCGACTTCGCCGTTACCGGCTTCGACGATATCTCCGAAGCCGCAGTCGCAGTGCCGCCGTTGACCACGTTGACCGCAGATCCGCGCGAACGTGGCCGGCAGGCTGCAGCCTTGTTGCTGCAGCGCCTGGACAACCCCGATGCAGCACCGATGCGCACCGTCGCACCGGTGCAGCTGCGGATCCGCGAGAGCAGTGCAGCAAGACCAAGCTGACTCCTCAACCCCATTTCCCGATTACCGTATCCAGGCAGCCCACATGCACATACCAACATCGCCGTCATCCACATCAAGCCAGTCGGCGCCCGTGGTCAATACACGTGTGGCCTTGGCGGTGGCGACCACCATCTTCTTCATGTGGGGCTTTCTTACCTGTCTCAATGACATCCTGATCCCGCACCTGAAATCGGTGTTCGAGCTGAACTACACCCAGGCGATGCTGGTGCAGTTCACCTTCTTTGGCGCCTACTTCCTGATGTCGCTGCCGGCCGGTCGTCTGGTGGCGAAACTGGGCTACAAGCAAGGCATTGTGGCGGGACTGGTGATCGCCGGCATCGGCGCACTCGGCTTCTGGCCGGCGGCGGAGCTGCGTGTTTACGGCGCCTTCCTTGCGGCTCTGTTCGTACTGGCGACCGGCATCACCGTGTTGCAGGTGGCCGCCAATCCCTATGTTGCGCTGCTTGGCCCGGAACGCACCAGCTCCAGCCGTCTGACGCTGGCGCAGGCCTTGAATTCACTGGGTACGGCGATCGCACCGATCTTCGGCGGCATGCTGATCCTCGGCAACACGGTCAAGAGCGCCGACGAGCTCAAGGCATTGCCGCTGGCCGAGCAGGTGGCCTACCGCGCGCAGGAAGCGCAGTCGGTACAGGGGCCGTATCTCGGCCTGGCAGTGGCCCTGTTCCTGCTGGCGCTTTTCGTGTTCCTGTTCCGTCTGCCGGCGCTGAGTGAGAACAGCGAGCAGGCCGACAGCGCACGCCACAGCTATGGCGATGCGCTGCGCCACAAGCACCTGCTGTTCGGCGTGCTGGGCATCTTCTTCTACGTGGGCGCCGAGGTCTCGATCGGCAGTTTCCTGGTCAACTACCTGTCGCTGCCCAATATCGGCGGCTTCAGTGAACAGCAGGCCACGCACTATGTGTCGCTGTACTGGACCATGGCGATGATCGGCCGCTTTGCCGGTTCGCTGCTGCTGGTACGCTTCTCGCCGCGCAAGTTGCTGGCGTTGTTTGCGCTGATCAACGTGGGCTTGCTGGCACTGACCATGGGCACCGAAGGTCACGTGGCCTTGTATTCGGTGGTGGCGATCGGCCTGTTCAACTCGATCATGTTCCCGACCATCTTCGCGCTCGGCATCGAGCGCCTGGGGCCGTTGACCAACAAGGCCTCCAGCCTGTTGATCATGGCCATTGTCGGCGGCGCGGTGGTGCCGTTCCTGCAGGGCGTGCTGGCCGACCGCATCGGTGTGCACCATTCATTCGTACTGCCGTTGCTGTGCTACGGCTACATCATTTTCTACGGGCTGGTCGGTTCGCGTACCAGCACCGGCGTTACCCAACAGGACTAAGGCCAGATGGGCAAGATTGTTTGTTTCGGCGAGATTTTGATCGATCTACTAGCGCAGCCGCCGGCCTCGGCGGACACCCCGCGCGCGTTCCTGCAGTACGCCGGCGGCGCCCCTGCCAACGTCGCCGTGGCTGCTGCCCAGTTGGGGGCGAGCAGCCATTTCGCCGGCATGCTGGGCCGCGACATGTTTGGCGACTTCCTGCTGGAGAGCCTGCAGCAGGCCGGGGTCGAGACCGACTGCATCGTGCGCACCGACGCAGCCAAGACCGCGCTGGCCTTTGTCGCCCTGGACGCACATGGCGAGCGCAGCTTCAGCTTCTACCGGCCGCCGGCGGCGGACCTGCTGTTCCGCGCCGAGCACTACCTGTCCGCCTGCTTCGACGACACCGCCTGCTTCCACGTCTGCTCCAACAGCCTGACCGAAGCGGAGATTGCCGCGGCGACGTTTGCAGGCATGGAGCGCGCGCGCGCTGCTGGCGCGGTGGTCAGCCTGGATCTGAACCTGCGCCCGGCGCTGTGGCCAGCAGGTGTCGATCCCACGCCGCGCCTGTGGCAGGCCCTGGAGCGCGCCGACCTCATCAAACTCTCGCGAGAGGAACTCGATTATCTCGCCGCGCCACTGGGCACCGATGGCGAGGCTCAGGTGCTGCAGCGCCTGCTTGCCGCGCAGGCACGCTGGGTGATCATCACCGACGGTGCCGGCACGCTGCGCTGGTACACCCGCCATGGCCAGGGCGAAGTGCCAAGCTTCCGCGTGCACGCGGTGGATACCACCGCTGCGGGTGATGCGTTTGTCGGCGGCGTACTGGTCGGGCTGGTCGAGCGCGGTGGTGCAGGCGCGGGCTTCGCCGCGTTCTGCCAGACCCCGAACGCGATCAATGGCACGCTGCGCTTTGCCGCAGCGGTGGGCGCATTGGCGGTGACCCGCAAGGGCGCCTTTGCGGCAATGCCAACCTTGAACGAAGTACAGCATCTGCTGCAGCAACAGGAAGCCCTCGCATGACCACCACGCCCGATTTCCGCTCCCCAGCCTTCCTGCGCGCGCATATCGCCGACACGATGGCCTTCTACCATCCGCATTGCATCGATCCCGATGGCGGCTTCTTCCATTACTACCGCGACGACGGCAGCATCTACGACCGCAGCCATCGCCACCTGGTCAGCAGCACCCGCTTCGTCTTCAACTATGCGATGGCCTACCGCGAGTACGGCACCGCCGAGTATCTGGATGCGGTGAGGCATGGCGTGCGTTACCTGCGCGAGGTGCATCGCAATCCGGCCACCGGCGGCTACGCCTGGACCTTGCGCGATGGCAAGGTCGAGGACGACATGAACCACTGCTACGGCGTGGCCTTCGTGCTGCTGGCCTATAGCTGCGCGCTGAAGGCCGGCATCGAGCAGGGCCGTGAATGGATGGACGAGACCTGGCAGCTGCTGGAGCGCCACTTCTGGGAGCCGCAGCACGGCCTGTACCGCGACGAAGCCGACGCCAACTGGAACTTCACCGGTTACCGCGGCCAGAACGCCAACATGCATATGTGCGAAGCCATGCTGGCCGCGTTCGAGGCCAGCGGCGAACAACGCTACCTGCAACGCGCACTGCAGCTTGCCGACAACATGACCCGCCGGCAGGCGGCCAAGGCCGGCGGCCTGGTCTGGGAGCATTACGACACCGATTGGAACATCGATTGGGACTACAACCTGGACAATCCCAAGCACCTGTTCCGTCCCTGGGGTTTCCAGCCCGGTCATCAGACCGAGTGGGCCAAGCTGCTGATGATCCTCGACCGTCATGTCGATGCCGATTGGCTGGTGCCCACGGCAAAGCACCTGTTCGATACCGCGGTAACCCGTTCCTGGGATGCGCTGCGTGGCGGCCTGTATTACGGCTTTGCACCGGAATCGCGTCGCCAGCCCAACATGGACGGTGCGGCGATTGGCGGTGACAGCTTTGTCTGCGACGACGACAAGTACTTCTGGGTGCAGGCCGAGTCGCTGGCCGCCGCCGCGCTGCTGGCCAAGCGCACCGGCGATGCCGGCTACTGGGAGTGGTACGAGCGGCTGTGGGCGTACTCATGGCAGTACTTCGTTGATCATCGCTACGGCGCGTGGTTCCGCATCCTCGATGCCGACAACCGCAAGTACGACGACGAGAAGAGCCCGGCCGGCAAGACCGATTACCACACCATGGGTGCCTGCCACGAAGTGTTGAATGTGGTGCGCGAGGTCTGACGAATACTGTTCGTGCAGTGCTCGCAATAATCCAGTCGTCATCCCCGCGAAGGCGGGGATCGCTCTGGCTCCAGGCTCCAGTAGTTGAATTCAGAGCAAGAACAGCTTTTGTTTTTTGGTTTGTCGGCCGTTGCTACTCGGTTTAAAAAAGCGGAAGCAGCACCAGGGAGGAGATGGCATGCAGCAAGCGCATACGAAGTTTGGATCGATACAAATTCTCGCTCAACGCGCATGCCGTGGCCTGTTGCTATGTGCGTTGTCGCTGGCTTCCAGTGCAGCCGTGGCCGCGCCATTGCAGGCGCAATGGCAGTTCCGCCTGCTTCCCGGTGATGCGCAGCTGCAGGCACATCCGGGCATGGATGCATGGAAGCCGGCCACGGTGCCGGGCAGTGTGCATACCGACCTGAGGGCGGCCGGCATGATTGCCGATCCCTATGTGGGCGCTGCGGAAGCGGGCCTGCAATGGATTGGGCTGGGCGACTGGGAATACCGCGCCCGCTTCGACGTGGATGCCGCAACCTTGGCGCGTCCGCATGCCGAGTTGCGTTTCGATGGCCTGGACACCCTTGCCGAGGTCCGCCTCAACGGTGCGCCGCTGCTGAAAGCCGACAATGCGCACCGTACCTGGCGCGCCCGCGTCGATGGCCGCCTGCGCGCGCAAGGCAATGAACTGCAGATCGTGTTCCGCTCGCCGATCCGCACCTTGCTGCCGCAGGTGCAGGCAATGCCGCACAAGATCGCCGGCAACTATCCCTCGCCCTATGGCGATGAGCCCAGGGACGCGATGGTCGGCAACTTCGTGCGCAAGCCGGCCTATCACTTCGGCTGGGATTGGGGCCCGCGCTATGTCACCGCCGGTGTCTGGCGACAGGTGCACCTGGACAGTTGGGATCAGCAGCGCATCACCGATCTGGCAGTACGCACCGAGGCGCTGGATGCGGACAAGGCACGCTTGAGCGTGCTGCTGCAGGTGGAGCAGGCCGATGCCGCCGCCACCCAGCAGGTCGTCATCGATGTGCGTGATCCGGAGGGCAAGCCGGTTGCGCAGGTCACGCGCGAGATCGCACTGCAGCTTGGCGAGAACACGGTGTCGCTGCCGCTGCAGATCGACAAGCCGCGGCGCTGGTGGCCGGTGGGCTATGGCGCGCAGGATCGCTACACCGTGCAGGCGCGGCTGGGTGAGGGCAAGCAGGACGCGCTGACGTCCAGCATCCGCATCGGCCTGCGCAGCGTGCAACTGCAGCGCGAAGAGGACAAGGACGGCGGGCAGGGCTTCGGCTTCGTCATCAATGGCGTGCCGGTGTTCGCCAAGGGCGCAAACGTGATTCCGTTTGATGCCTTCCCGGCACGGGTCACGCGCGAGCGCCTGCGCCGCGACCTGCAGGCCGCACGCGATGCCAACATGAACATGCTGCGCAATTGGGGCGGCGGTTACTACGAAGACGATGACTTCTTCGACATCGCCGACGAACTCGGCCTGCTGGTCTGGCAGGACTTCATGTTCGGCGGCGGCATGCAGCCCGGCTATGACCCCGCGTTCCGCGCCAATGTGGTGGCCGAGGCACGAGACAACATCCGTCGCCTGCGCCACCACCCCAGCATCGTGCTGTGGTGTGGCAACAACGAGGAAGAAACCGCGTGGAAGGATTGGGGCCACGGCAAGACCTTGAAGGAGGCCGACCCGGTGTTTGCCGCGAAGGTCTGGCAGGGTTATGTGGACCTGTTCGGCACGGACCTGCGCAAGGTCGTTGCCGAGGAAAGCCTGGGCGTGCCGTACTGGTCCAGCTCGCCCAGCAATGACCTGGACAGCAAGGCCAACGACTCGCGCCGCGGTGACAAGCATTACTGGGAAGTCTGGGGCAACCCGGCGCTGCCGCCGACGGCTTACCTGAAGGAAACCCCGCGCTTCATGTCCGAGTACGGCCTGCAGGCCTGGCCGCAGCTGTCGACCATCAACGTTTTCGCCACGCCGGAAGAGCAGCAGGTGGATGGGCCGGTGATCCAGGCCCACCAGAAGTTCCTGGCTGGCAAGGGCAATGAGCGCTTGCTGCATTACATCGAGATGGAATTCGGTACGCCGCGGTCATTCCCCGACTTCGTTTACCTGAGCCAGATGATGCAGGCCGAGGGTATTGAGCTGGCGGCACTGCACCACCGTGCCTCGCGTCCGTACACGATGGGCTCGCTGTACTGGCAGCTCAACGATGTGTGGCCGGGCGCGTCCTGGTCCAGCGTGGATTACTACGGCAACTGGAAGGCGCTGAATTTCCACGCACGCCGCTTCTTCGCCGAGGTGGCGGTGGCGGCGCTGCGCGATGAAGGCAGTACCCGGTTCAGTCTGCTCAACGACGGTCGTGCAGAAGTGCAGGGGCAGTGGCGTGTGCGCGTGCTGGATTTCGATGGGCGGGAGTTGCAGCAGCAGCGCAGGCCGATCAGCTTGCCCGCACTGTCGGCCACCGAGGCTGCACGCTTCAGCGACGCCGAGCTGCTGCAGGGCGCAGACCCCAGTCGCAGCGTCGCCGTATTCGAACTGCTGCGCGGTGACGCAGTAGTGGCACAGCGCCTGGTCTACTTCGTTGCCGCCAAACAGCAAGCCTTGCAGCCGGCACAGCTGCACAGCGCGCTGCGTGCCGAAGGTGACCACTACGTGCTGGAGCTGCGCGCCGACACGCTGGTGCGTGGCATCTGGATCGGCTTTGACAAGGCCAACGCCAGCGTCGAGGACAACGCCTTCGATCTGCTGCCCGGCCAGACCCGCACGCTGCTCGTGCGCAGCACCGCACCGCTTTCCACCCTGCGCACAGCCCTGCACCTGCAGACGCTGGGCGACACCCTGCAGTCCCGTCCCGTTGCATCGCAAGACAACGCTTCCGTCGAGAGGATCCACTGATGACCCGTTCCCTGCGTACCGCCCCCCTGGTCGCCGCGCTGATGCTGGCGCTCTCCGCCTGCAGCCAGCAGGCCGCCGCTCCCGCCACCACTCCGGCTGCACCGGCCACAGCTGCTGCTCCGGCCGATGCCGCCCTGCCGGCTGTCGATGACGCCGAAGCCGCACGCATGGCCGAGCAGGTCCGTGAAGCCACCCGCCACGCCTGGCAGGGTTACATGCAGTACGCCAAGGGCCATGACGACCTGAAGCCGCTCAGCGGCCAGCCGCGTGACTGGTATCCCAAGCCGCTGCTGATGTCGCCGGTCGATGCCCTGGACACGCTCCTGCTGCTCGGCCTGGACAAGGAAGCCAACGAAGCGCGCGAGCTGATCGTCACCCAGCTGTCCTTCGACCAGGACATCGACGTGCAGAACTTCGAGGTCACCATCCGTCTGCTCGGTGGCCTGCTGTCGGCCTACCAGATGACCAACGACGAGCGCCTGCTCAAGCTCGCCGACGACCTGGGCACGCGCCTGTCGCCGGTGTTCGACAGCCCGACCGGCCTGCCGTACACCCACGTCAACCTGCACACCGGCAAGACCAGCGGCAAGATCAGCAACCCGGCCGAAACCGGCACGCTGCTGCTGGAGTTCGGCACCCTGGCCAAGCTCACCGGCAAGCAGGCGTACTACGACAAGGCCAAGCGTGCGCTGGTGGAAACCCACAAGCGCCGCTCCAAGATCGGCCTGGTCGGCCTGAACATCAACGTCGAAACCGGCGAGTGGACCAACAAGGACGCCTCGATTGCCGGCGGCATCGACTCGTATTACGAGTACCTGCTCAAGTGCTGGAAGCTGTTCGGCGACGAAGACTGCAAGAAGATGTGGGACGAGAGCATCGGCCCGATCAACCAGTACCTGGCCGATGAATCGCGCGAAGGCGAGCTGTGGTACGGCCACGCCGACATGGATACCGGCGCCCGCACCTCCACCACCTATGGCGCGCTGGATGCGTTCATGCCGGGCCTGCTGGCTCTGGGCGGTGACCTGGATCGCGCCAAGCGCCTGCAGGAATCCAACCTGAAGATGTGGCGCCTGCACGACATCGAGCCGGAGTCGCTGGACTACGCCAAGATGGAAGTGCGCTCGCCGGGCTACGCCCTGCGCCCGGAGATCGTCGAGTCCGCGTACTACCTGCACCACTACACCGGTGACGCACGCTACCGCGGCATGGGCAAGGAATTCTTCGATGACTTCGTGCGCTACACCCGCACCGATCATGGCTTCGCCGCGCTGAAGGACGTCCGCAGCAAGGAGAAGGACGACTCGATGGAGAGCTTCCTGTTCGCCGAGACGTTCAAGTACTACTACCTGCTGTTCGCCCCGGCCAAGACCCTGGACTTCGACGGCATCGTCTTCAACACCGAAGCCCACCCGCTGCGCCGTACCTGGTAAAGCCAAGCAGTTGCAACGCTTGAGCCCCTCTCCCGCACGCGGGAGAGGGGTTGGGGTGAGGGCAGCTTGTGCCCTTGGACTTCCTCCCCTTGGTTGCCAATGTGGAAAGGCTGGGCGTTGCCAGACTGCCCTAACCAGCTTAAGCGCCTGCCCCCCATCACAAGCCAACCGTAAGACCACGCTAAACTCCGCCACAACGGAGACCATGGCGGGGGCCGATGGAGCTGTCTTCCATCCTGATCATCGACGACGACGCAGCTTCGCTGGCGAGGCTGGTCAGGCTCGTGTCCGAATTACTGACGGACCAACAGACACGCATTCACACCGCCGACAGCCTCGGCAGTGCCCTTGTCCTCCTGCAAGCCCATCAGTTCGACCTCGCCCTGGTCGACATGCAACTACCCGACGGCACCGGCATCGAACTTGTCGGATGGATGCAGCAGCATGTGCCGCAGCTGCAAGCAGTGATTGTGTCCGCGTTTGCGGAGGAAGAGAGCATCTTCGCTGCATTGCGCGCCGGCGCCGCAGGCTACCTGCTCAAGGACCGGGAGGACATCGAGCTGACGGTTGCACTGCGCAGCCTGCAACGTGGCGGCGCGCCGATCGACCCGATGATCGCGCGGCGCATTCTGTCCTTGCTGCCCGTTGTGCAGGCACCGGTTGCTGCACCGGCAACGCCAAGCGTGCACCTGTCCGAGCGCGAACTCGGCATTCTCAACCATGTCGCGCAAGGCTATGGCAATCGCGAGATCGCCGAGTTGCTGGGGCTCTCCCGGCTGACCATCGAGGCGCACACCCGCAATATCTATCGCAAGCTTGCGGTAGGTTCGCGGACCGCAGCGGTATACGAAGCCCGTGCGATGGGATTGCTGCCTTGATCCGCTGGCTGCTGCTGGTGCTGTTGTCGGCGTGCGCGGCCCTCGCCCATGCACAGGCAACGGAGGTCATCCGCATTGCCCATGCAGAGGCGGTGCGCGCGGACTGGCAGTCGCCCGCAGCGCCCGTGCAAGGCTGGGTGCAGGTGCCATTGGCTGACCAGTGGCAGACCCGCTGGCCGGATCATGATGGGGTGGTCTGGTATCGACTGCGTTGGCAGCAAGGGGACGCGGATCAGCCCACTGGATTGCTGTTGGATTACACCTGCATGGCTGCCGCGGTCTACCTCAATGGCAGCCTGATTGATCGCGATCCCTCGCTGGTCGAACCGCTGTCACGCAGCTGGCATGTGCCGCGCTATTTTCTGTTGCAGTCGCCGTTGCTGAAACAGGGCGAGAACGAACTGCTGGTGCGGGTTTCTGGCCTGGCGGCCTACCAACCTTCGCTGGGGGTGGTGGATGTAGGCGACCCGCAGGCCTTGCAGGCACGCTTCCGCAAGGAGGTTTTCGTCCGCCATGACCTGCAGGTGCTGGATAGTGCGATTGGTTTCGTGCTGGCGGCAGTGATCGGCATGTTCTGGCTGCTGCGGCGCAAGGAGTCGATGTATGGCTGGTATGCGTTGAGCGCGGTGTTCGGACGCCTGTACGACAGTAATTTTTTTGCCAGCAGCCCGTGGCCGTTCCCTACCACCGATGGCTGGCAAGCCTTCATTGGTGCCTGCTACGTGGCCGGCGCTGCTGCCCATACTGTCTTCCTGCTGCGGTTCTGCGAGCGGCGCTGGCCGCGTTTGGAGCGCGTGTTGCTGGCCATTGCAGTGCTGGTGATGGCGGGTGCCTTGCTGTGGCCGCAATGGATGGGGCCGAACCGCAACCTCTACCTGGTGCCGACCATTGCCTTCCTGTACGCGGTGTCGTTTACCTTCATGGGCTATGCGTTGCGCAGTGGCCGGCGTGATTACCAGGTGCTGGCGTTGTGCATCATCCTGCCGATTGCGGTCTCGCTGCATGACCTTGGCGTGTACATGGGTTGGTATGGTGGCGTCAGCTACCTGGGTTCGTTCACCTCACCGCTGATGCTGCTCGGCATGGGCTTCGTGCTGGCGTACCGCTTCGCCAACACCATGCAGCGGGTGGAAGGCTTCAATGCCGAGCTGCGCAATGAGGTGCAGCTGGCCACCACGCAGTTGGCGGACAACCTGCAACAGCAGCATGCCTTGGAACTGGCCCATAGCCGCGCCGGTGAGCGTCTGCAGCTGGTGCGTGACCTGCACGACGGTTTCGGCGGCACCCTGGTAGGTGCCATCGCCCGCCTGGAACAGGCGCCGGAGGACATGCCGCGGCAGGAGGTCATCGGCGTGCTACGCGAAATGCGTGATGACCTGCGCCTTGTGATCGACAGCACCGCCCGCGAACAGGCGGATCTGACCGAGTTGCTGGCGCCGCTGCGCCACCGTACCAGTGGCTTGCTGGATGCGGTGGACATCCAGGCCCACTGGCACCTGCAGGACATCGATGGCATCGAGCTGGGTGCCAGCCGCAGCCTTGACCTGTTGCGGCTGCTGCAGGAAGGCCTGACCAATGTGTTCAAGCACAGCAACGCGCAGCGCGTGGACGTCTATCTGCGCAGGCAAGGCGACCAGCTGCAATTGCATATCGACGACGACGGCGTTGGTCTGGCGCAGGGCGCTGACGGCGTGGTTGCGGCGCGTACAGGGGCAGGGTTGGCCAGCATGCGGTTGCGCGCCCGTAGGCTCGGTGGTGAGCTGCAGGTATCACCTGCTGACAACGGCACGGGTACCCGGCTGGCACTGGTGCTGCCGCTGATGGCGTGACCGTCCTACGGTACGCCGACTACCTGATTTCGTGGATGCGCGATTGGCGGGCCCGGCATTAGCTTTCTCCCTTGCTGATTCGGGGGATTCCACAATGAACCGTCATGTCGTTACCAAGGCTGGGCCGCTGGCGGCGGCTGCCATGCTTGCTTTGCTGCCATTGTTGCCGGCGCAGGCCGCTGAAGTGGTTGGCGGCACGTCGCCGACGGCGCCCTGCACCCAGGACACCGCCACCGGTGCCATCGCCTGTCAGGACGGCAGCCGGGTGGGCAGCGACGGCCCTGCAGGCCCGAACATGCTGGGCTGGAGCACCTCCGCTGGCGGGCTGGGCAATGCCACTGGCAACACCGCTTTCGGGCAAGGCAGTTCCACCGGCTTGGGCGGCCAGGGCTCAAATGGCACCGCCGGGGGGACCGGCGGAATCGGTGGCAATGGAGGGACCTACAACCTGGCGTTCGGCACCAACAGCAGTGCGGGTAACGGTGGCAGGGCCGGTCAGGGCAGCGCCGGTGGCACGGGTGGCAATGGTGGCGCCGGCGGCAATTACAACATCGCGTTGGGCAATGGCAGCCAGGCCGGCAATGGTGGCAACGGCAACGATATGTGCTGTGGTTTCCCGGCCCCCACGGGTGCTGCGGGCACGGACAACAACGTCGCCATTGGCAGGAACGCGGTAGCTGCCGGTGGTGGCTCGGTTGCGCTGGGCGCCGGCAGCAGCGATGAAGGTGCCGCCAACGTGGTCTCGGTGGGTTCGGCAAGCCTGAAAAGGCGCATAAGCAACGTGGCTGCTGGCATCAACGGCAGCGATGCGGTCAATCTCACCCAACTGGGTGCGTTGGCAGCTGCGCTTGGTGGTAACGCGAGCTACGTTGGCGGCACCTTCACCGCTCCAGGCTACATCGTCCAGAACATCAGTTATCAACAAGTAGGGGCTGCACTGGGAGCGTTGGACAGCGCGCTGTCCACGCAGAACAGCAGCTTGGCTGCGATCGCTGCCAGCGGTGATGCGGCGACCCTGGTCTCTGCAATGCAGTACACCGACCAGCAATTGGCCGGCGGCCAGGCCGTCGCCCTGCAAGCAGCACAAGCCCATGCCGATGCAGGTGATACGGCAACCCTGGCGGCAGCCTCGGGCTATACCGACACCCGCGTGGCTGCGGTGCGCGCGGAAGTGAATGCCGGCGACAGTGCAACCCTGGCATCGGCCAACCAGTACACCGATACGGCGACAGCGCAGTCGCTTGGCAGCGCGCGGGCGTATACCGATGCAGCCGTTGCTGCGTTCAGCGATGACTTCACCCGTTTCAACGATGGGGTGAATCGACGCCTGCATGATCAGGACAGGCGCATCGATCGGATGGGGGCGATGACATCGGCGATGACCAACATGGCAATGAATGCAGCCGGTGGGCAAAGCGCGCGTGGTCGGGTTGCGGTGGGTGCGGGTTTCCAGGGCGGCGAACAGGCGTTGTCGGTTGGCTATGGCGTGCGCTTGGGGGCGCGTGGTTCATTCTCGTTGGGCGGCGCCTTCGGTGGCGGGGAAAAATCCGCAGGCCTTGGTTTTGGCCTCGATCTTTGATGCCGGCGCAGGCGGATGGACGGCCGCGCCTTATCGCTTGTGCGCGACGCACGAGGCGGGGAAACCAGCGACCGGTCTGGCATGTCCCGGCAGGCGGTGGCACGGCCTGCGTCGAGAGCATGCCGCAGCCGATGGATCTTCCACGACGCCAGCATCCGCAACCTGATTGAAGGGACCGCCGGCAGCGAGGCGTGGTGTGTGACCGTGCGCGAACAACTGGCCATGCAGTCGCTATTGCAGCGTTGAGTAGACCGGTTCCAGCACAACTGGGGGCGGGGCCGGCCGCCGATTTAAACCTTTTCAATGCTTCCTGCATCCAAACCGGAAGTGGGTGTGCACAGCGCCCCGCTGCGACAAACTTCTGCCGCCCACAACCGGAACCAGACAATGCAATTGGCCGCACCACGAGTCCTGCTGTGCCTGCTAGCCGTGTTTCTCTTCCATCCTCCATCCGCGCTCGCTGCAACGCGCGACGCTGCAGATGAGGCGACGCGCCGCTTCATCGCGGTGACGATGAAGGAGCGCGGTATCCCCGGCATGCAGGTGGCGGTGGTCAAGGACGGCCGCGTGGTGTTCTCCGAAGCGCATGGCCTGGCCAACGTGGAGAACAAGGTGGTGGCGACATCGAGCACCCTGTTTCCGATCAACTCGGCGACAAAGGCGTTTACCGGGGTAGCGATCATGCAACTGGTCGAGGCGGGGAAGGTGGATCTCGATGCTCCGGTATCCACCTACCTGCAGCAGCTGCCGGCCGCATGGCAAGGCATCCGCGTACGCCAGTTGCTTGCGCACACCTCCGGCCTGCCGGACATCGTCGATGCGGATGGACTTGTAGGCGGTGGCTCCGAAGCACAGGCCTGGCAAGTGGTGGAGCAGCAGCCGATGCAGGCGCTGCCCGGCGCGCAGTTCGTCTACAACCAGACCAACTATGGCTTGCTGGCCAGGATCATCATCCAGCGCAGTGGCAAAGCCTACGAGGACTATCTGGCCGCTGGTCAGTTCGAGCCGTTGGGAATGCGCCACGTCACGTTCGGCGACAGCTACGATCTGGTGCCGAATGCGGCAACGATCTACAGCTATTTCCCGCGCAGCAGCGATGCGGCCGATGCGCCGCGAAGATTGTCACACTGGTTCTACGACATGCCCCATGGACTATGGGCAGGTGGCGGCATCCAGATCAGCGCTGGGGAGCTGGCGCAATGGTTGGTTGCCTTGCTGCAGTATCGCCTGTTGAGCGCGGACAGCCTTGCACGCATGTGGACACCTGAGCGTTTGAACGACGGCAGTGTCGGTGCCTGGTCAGCAGGTTGGCCGGTGTCCGAAGCGCAGGGGCGGCGCCAGATCAGCAGCTTCGGAGGCGCACGCGCGGCGTTGCTGGTTTACCCGGATGAAGGCTTGGCGGTCGTGGTGTTGACCAACCTGGTCGGTGCCAACCCACAGCAGTTCACCGCACAGATCGCCGATTTTTACAGATAGCAGCGTAGTGCCGAGCCATGCTCGGCAGGGGCCTTCCAAGCAAAACCAACGTAGTGCCGAGCCATGCTCGGCAAGGGCTTTCCAAGCAAAACCAACGTAGTGCCGAGCCATGCTCGGCAGGGGCCTTCCAAGCAAAACCAACGTAGTGCCGAGCCATGCTCGGCAAGAGGCTTCACCGGTAATGCCTCAGCCGAACATGGCTCGGCTCTGCAGGCTCCTACAGCCCTCAGTACAGATCCATCGGGTCGACATCCAGCGACCAGCGCACACGCCGCGCCTGCGGCAAGCCATAGGCCTGCAACATCAGTCCGTCCAGCGCTGCATGCAGCGGTCGCCGCTGATCGGCCGACAGCAGCAACTGCGTGCGTTGGAAACCGGCGCGTCGCGGCATTGGTGCCGGCATGGGTCCAAAGCGTTCGACATCGTTTTGCTTGGGAAGCAGGTGCTTGAGCGCGGCAAGGAATTCATTGGCCTGCTCCACCTGTTTGGCTTCGGCCCGCAGCAGGGCCATGTGCGCGAACGGCGGAAATCCGGCCGCTTCGCGTTGCAGCAATTCGGCATCGGCAAAGGCGTGGTAGCCGCCGTTGACCAGGGTGTGCAGCAAGGCATTGTCCGGGTGATGGGTCTGCAGCCAGACCTCGCCGGGGCGTTCGGCGCGACCAGCGCGTCCGGCAACCTGGATCAACTGTTGTGCCAGCTTTTCGCTGGCGCGGAAGTCGGCAGAAAAAAGGCCTTCATCAATGCCGACCACGACCACCAGGGTCAGCTTCGGCAGGTCGTGGCCCTTGGCCAGGATCTGTGTGCCAACCAGGATGCCGGGTTGGTCGCCCAGCGTTGCCAGCGTCTGTTCCAGTGCATCGCGGCGACTGGTGGTGCTGCGGTCGATGCGCAGCACCGGGTAATCCGGGAACAACTTCAGCAGCCGTTCTTCCAGGCGCTCGGTGCCAATACCCTGCGGTTGCAGCGCCAGGCTGGCGCAGTCGGGGCAGGCCAATGGTACCGGTTGGCGGGCGCCGCAGTGGTGGCACTGCAGGCGGCGACCGCCCCCATGCACGGTCATTGGTGTCTTGTGCAGCGGCGTGCTGCAGCGTTTGCATGGCGCGGTCCAGCCGCAGTCATGGCAGAGCAGCACCGGCGCATAACCGCGACGGTTCTTGAACACCAACACCTGGCTGCCGGCCTTCAGGTGCTGCTCGATGCCGACCAGCACTTCCGGTGACAGACCATCCTGCAGCGGCCGCTTGCGCACGTCGAACACGCGTACGCCCGGCGGCTTGGCATCACCGGCACGCTGTTGCAGGCGCAGGTGCGTGTAGCGACCGCTGCGTGCGTTGTGCAGGGATTCCAATGATGGCGTTGCACTGCCCAGCACCACCGGCACGTTCAAGGCCTTGCCACGCACCATGGCGAAATCGCGTGCGTGGTAACGGATGCCATCCTGCTGTTTGTAGCTGCCGTCGTGCTCTTCGTCGATGACGATCAGGCCGGCCTGCGGCAGTGGTGTGAAAATCGCCGAGCGGGTGCCGACGATCACCCGTGCTTCGCCGCGTGAGGCAGCTGCCCAGACGCGTGCACGTTCGTTGTCGTTCAAACCCGAATGCAATGCATGCACCGGAATGCCCAGGCGGCTGCGGAAACGCTGCAGGGTCTGCGGGGTCAGGCCGATTTCAGGCACCAGCACCAGCGCCTGCTTGCCTTGCTGCAGGCAGTGGCAGATCGCCTGCAGGTAGACCTCGGTCTTGCCACTGCCGGTGACGCCATCGAGCAGGAAGGGCTGGAAGCCATCGGCCGCCTGCAAGGCGTCGATGGCCAGCTGCTGTTGCGGGTTGGGTTGCGGGCCGGGTTGGATCCGGGCCTGCGGGATTACCGCCGCGACTTCGATGCGCTGCGCATGTTCGCGCTTGAGCAGCGCGCGCGCGGCGCTGCGCCAGTCTTCCAGCTGTGCGTCGAGCAGGTCTTCATTGATCGCACCGCCGAGCAGCAGCGTGGCCAACCGGTGCGGACGGGTGCCGCTGCGCAGGCGCCCGTAGCCGGCGTGACCGGCTTCGGTCAGCTGCCAGGCCCAGCCATGGGTGTCGGGCAGTGGTTCGCCGCGGCGCAATGGGGCTGGCAGTGCGGTGGCGATCACCTCGCCCAGTGGCGCGTGGGTGTAGCGGGCCAGCCAGCGCAGCGACGTGCTGAGCTCGCCCTGCAGCACGGGGGCCTCATCCAGCCATTGCAGGGCCGGCCTCAGCGCAGCCGGATCATCGACCTGGCCAATGGCCTCGACCACCCCTATCAGTTCGCGCGGGCCGAACGGCACCCGCAACCGACGTCCCACATCGCTGGCCTGGGGCACAGCGCTGCCAACGGGCGGCAGGTAGTCGAACAGCTGCGGCAACGGGACCGGCAGGGCGAGGCGCAGGGTGGGGCAGGCAGGCATGGGCCAAGTTTAGCGGTAGCGGCGGGTTTGGCTGCCGCCATTCACCTGCATCCAGACCCTGTGAAGTCCTGCATAAATGCGGCGTAAACGCTGGCTGCGCATGAAGATTTATTGTTATCCACATTTCCTGTGGATAACTCTGTGGGTGAGCAATGTGCTCCACGCGTGCACGGCGATGGATCAAGCCTTTGGGTCAACTTGGTCAAAAAATAGCCACATCAATTAGCTGTTTGAAATCAACAGGTTATCCGTGAAACAAAAAAGAAATACAGTCTCACGGCGGCTTGCATGCTGGCCTTGTCATGGCGTATTGACGCTGTGCACAAGTTGTTGCAGAGGCTTGCAAAATCGGTCCGGTAGTGCCTCGGGGCGTCGGCAGCCGGGTGTGCGCTGGGTATCATCACGGCATGACGGAGTTCACATGATGGCTGCACCAGCCCCTCTCTCGCCGGCCGCAGCCAATGCTCTGTCCGCCTTTTTACGCGGCGTGGAACGTCGTGCTCTGGTCGTTGCTGAATTGCAGGCCGGTGATGTCACCGTCGGAGAACGCGCGGTGGCAGTGGCCATGCGGGCCTTTGTCGGGCCTGCCTCGCAACTGTTGATGGTGGAATGGCCGGCCCGTTTCTGGGGCCTGCTGTGCAGCACCCCGCAATTGTTGAAGCCTGCCGGCCCAGGCAACTGGGCGCCGGAGGTGACGCACCTGGCCACGCTGGCAGCGGGTGAGCGCCTGGCCTTGCTGCTGCGGATTGGTGCCGGTCTGGATGAAGCGGCGGCCTCGGCCGTGCTGGGTGTGGATGCGGAGGCTTACCGGCAAGCCCTGGCGGGAGCCTGCCCGCTGGATGCTGGTGGCCGTCCGGATGCCGCCAGCTGGCGCGCCTTGGCCGAGCAGGTGCAGGCACGGATCCGCGACCTGTCACCACCGCGCCTGCAGCAGCTGGAGCAGCTGCGCGAGTCGGTCATTACCGGTGCAATGCCGTCGCCGTCGGTACCTGCCGCTGCGGCTGCCAGCACTGCGCGCAAGGAGGACGGGCGCCGTCGCAAACCCGCAGGGCGACGCAAGCAGGCCCGTCCGTGGACGCTGCGCACCTGGCTGCTGCTATGCCTGCCGCTGCTGTTGCTGGCGATGGTGGCATTGTGGTGGTGGCGTTCGCATACGGTGGTGGGCGCTGATCCGGGCAGTGGCGGTGGTCTTGTCGACAACGGCCCGGTGCAGGTGGAACCGCTGCCCGACGACAGCACCCCGGCGGGGCCGGGCGAGGATCCGCATGCCGCTGCCGATGCGGCGATGCTGGCCGATCCCGCCCTGGCGCTGGCCCGCGACGCGGATTTCTATGCCTGGTATGCCGCTGGTGGTCCGATGCCGGTGGATGAATCGCAGCCGCAGCCGAGCCGGCCGGAACCGGCCGGCGCAGCGTTGGAGACGAGCGATGCCGATGAATAAGTGGGGCTGGGCCGGTCTGCTCCTGGCCGTCGTATTGCCGCTGCATGCCGCCGCGCCGACCGCATTGCCGGGCCTGCCGGCGGGCACCAGTGCAGCCACGCCGCACAACAGCTGGGCAGCGATGAGCGTGGCGCAGAAGCGTGAGCTTCGTAGCCGCTACGCCGCCTGGCAGACGCTGCCGGCCGCCGAACAACAGCGCATCCGCCAGGCCGCGGCCGCGCTCGCTGCACAGCCGGATGCACAGCGGCAGGCGCTGCGTGCGCGCTACATGAGCATTGACCAGATGCATCGCGATGGCTGGTTGCTGGGACCGCAGCTGGGGGTGTTGTACCCACGCCTGCAGCCCTTGTTTGGCTACCTGCCCGCGGCCGAACGCGAGCCGGTGATCGCGCTGCTGCGAGAGCTTGATGCCTCACAGCTGGAGCAGTTGAGCCTGATCTCACAGCGCACCCCGCCGCAGCAGCGCGACGAACTGCGGACCCAACTGCTGGCATTGGCACCGGCGCAGCGCGATGCCTGGCTGCGCGAGAAGGTAGGCCGCTGACGCCCCCGCCGTGGCGCCTCGCATCCGCTGTTCATCCGCGGTGCGGGGCTGCAACACCGTTGCCACGCTAGAATGGGCGGCCCGCGACCCGGCATCTGTGCGCTTCCTGCGCCGGCCGCAGTCCGCGTCTGTTGCTCTTATGTCCATGTCTCCCGCTACGCCGCGCTTCCTGCAGGAAGTGCGGACGACCGGTCTGCTCGCCCTGCCGCTGGTGCTGGGCCACGTTTCCACCGGTCTGATCGCCTTTGTCGACAACACCATCGCCGGCCACCACGGCACCGATACCTTTGCTGCGGTCAGTATTGGTACGGCGCTGCTATGGCTGCCGATGCTGGTGCCGATCGGCACCTTGATCTCGCTCACCGCCTCGGTGTCGCAGCTGCACGGCGCTGGCCGTGACCGTGAGATCGGCCCCTTGTTCCGCCAGGCGCTGTGGTTGGGTGTAGGCCTGAGCGCGCTGATGTTCCTGTTCCTCAGCGTGGTGCCGGCCTTCCTGCCGGCATTCGGTATCGCCCCCGAGATCGTGCCGGGTGCCACCGACTTCCTGCATGCCATCCGCTGGGGCGTACCGGCGCTGACCCTGTACTTCTGCATGCGCTACCTCAGTGAAGGCATGCATTGGACCCTGCCGACCATGCTGATCGGCTTCGGCGGCCTGCTGGTGCTCGGGCCGCTGGGCTATGCGCTGTGCAACGGCAAGTTCGGCTTCCCCGAGCTGGGAGCCGCCGGCCTGGGTATCGCCTCCTCGGTGACCATGTGGGTGCAGGCGCTGGCCTTCGCCACCTACCTGTGGACCACCAAGCGCTTCGCCCACCTGCAGCTGTTCAGTCATTTCGAACTGCCGCGCCCGCGCGCGATCTGGGACCTGCTGCGTACCGGCCTGCCGATCGGCATCACCGTGCTGATGGAAGGCGGTCTGTTCATCATCACCGCGCTGTTGATTGGCCGTATCGGTGCCACCGAGGCCAGCGCCCACCAGATCGCGATCAACGTGGCGCAGCTGTGCTTCATGATCCCGATGGGCGTGGCCGAGGCCACCACCGTGCGCGTCGGCCATGCGGTCGGCAGCAATGATCCGCTCGGCGTGCGCCGCGCCACCTGGGCCGGCTACGCCATCGTGCTGGTGACCCAGCTGGTGTCGATCACCGCCTTGTTGCTGGGCCATGACGCGGTGGTGGGGCTGTATACCGATGACCTTGCGGTGGCCGCTTTGGCCTCCACCTTGTTGTTGTATGCGGCCACCTTCCAGATCCCCGATGGCATCCAGGTGCTGTCAGCGGGTGCCCTGCGCGGACTCAAGGACACCCGCGTGCCGATGTTCATCGCCATGTTCGCCTACTGGGGCGTGGGCATGCCACTGGGCGCCGGACTGGGCCTTGGCCTGGGCTGGGGCCCGCAGGGCATGTGGATCGGCCTGATCATGGGCTTGACCGTGGCGGCGGTGCTGTTGGGCTGGCGGCTGCGGGTCAGCAGCGGCCGTCTGATCCGCCAGGCCGCCCCCTGACTTAAAGGCCATGCCGGCTGCGTCCGGTTATGCGTATCCTGACTTGCAACCAGCCCCAATCGGAGCGTCCATGAATCCCCCCCCTGTGCCACGCCGCAATCCCGTTGCCAGCTTCTTCATCGGCATCTGGGACGTGATGAACTTCACCCGTCGGTTGATCCTCAACCTGCTGTTCTTCGGCTTGCTGTTCCTGATCCTGATCGGCTTGATGGTTGCCGTGGGCAAGGGTGCTTCGTCGACGACGGTGCTGCAGGAAGGCACCACCCTGGTGATCGCGCCGGAAGGCCGTCTGGTCGAGCAGTACAGCACCGACCCGCTCAGCCGCGCGCTGGGCAAGGCACTGGGTGAAACCAATGCCGAAGAGCTGCAGCTGCGCGATCTGATCCGCGCCATCGAAGCGGCCAAGGACGACAAGAAGATCAACCGCGTGGTGCTGCAGCTGGACAAGCTGCAGCCCAGTGGTTTCGCTTCGATGCGTGAAGTGACCGCCGCGTTGCAGGATCTGCGTGCGGCCAACAAGCAGGTCGTGGCCTTCAGCGAAAACATGGGCCAGTCGCAGTACCTGCTGGCCGCGCAGGCCGATGAGGTCTACCTCGACCCGATGGGCGGCCTGTTGCTGGAAGGCCTGGGTCGCTATCGCCAGTACTTCCGCAGTGGCCTGCAGGACAAGCTGGGCGTGGACGTGCACCTGTTCAAGGTGGGCGAGTTCAAGTCCGCGGCTGAGCCCTATGTGCTCGACGCCGCCTCGCCGCAGGCCAAGGAAGCCGACCTGTTCTGGATGAACGACGTGTGGCAGCGCTACCTGGGCGACATCGCCAAGGCACGCAAGCTCGACGCCGCGCAGCTGGCCGCCGGCATCGACACCCTGCCCGAAGGCATTGCCGCCGCCGAAGGTGACCTGGCCCGCTTCGCCCTGCAGCAGAAGCTGGTGGACGGTCTGAAGACCCGCGAGGAAGTGGACGCACTGCTCACCGAGCGCGGCGTCGCCGATGGCGATGCTGACGGTGGCTACCGCCAGATTGGCCTGGGCGACTACCTGACCCAACTCGACGCACGCCGCTCGCCGATGGACTCGCGTCCGCAGGTAGCCGTGGTGGTGGCCGAAGGTGAGATCTCCGGTGGTGACCTGCCGGCTGGTCGTATCGGCGGCGTCTCGACCTCGGCGCTGCTGCGCGAGGCGCGCGACGACGACGACGTGAAGGCCGTGGTGCTGCGCGTGGACTCGCCGGGTGGCGAAGTGTTCGCCTCCGAGCAGATCCGCCGTGAAGTGGAAGCGCTCAAGGCCGCCGGCAAGCCGGTGGTGGTGTCGATGGGTGACATGGCTGCATCCGGTGGTTACTGGATCAGCATGAACGCCGACCGCATCTATGCCGACGAATCCACCATCACCGGCTCGATCGGCATCTTCGGCATGATCCCGAACTTCGCCCGCAGCCTGGACAAGATCGGCGTGCACACCGACGGTGTCGGCACCACCCGTTTTGCGGGTGCGTTCGACGTGACCCGGCCGATGGACCCGGCCGTTGGCCAGGTGATCCAGTCGGTGATCAACAAGGGCTATGCCGATTTCACCGGCAAGGTGGCAGCGGCACGCAACAAGCCGGTTGAAGCGGTGGATGAAGTCGCACGCGGCCGGGTGTGGAGCGGTGCGCAGGCCAAGGAGCGCGGTCTGGTGGATGCCTTCGGTGGTTTGAAGGCGGCCGTTGCCTTTGCGGCAGAGCGCGCCAAGCTTGGTGAAAGCGACAAGTTCCGCGTGCGCTACATCGAGAAGGCTGCGACCCCGTTCGCGCAGTTCATGACCGGCTTTGCCGGCAGCCGCGCAGGCGCCTGGATGTTGGCCGACTCGGGCATTGCGCGCATGCTGATTGCCAAGCAGATGCCGGAGCTGGACACCCAGCTGCGCTTCGTCGAGGACGCAGTGAAGGACCGCAATGGCGCACCGGTGAAGTCGCTGGCGTACTGCTTCTGCGGTTTGTAAGCGCGCCTGCGTGATGTGCAACAACAACGCCGCCCAAGGCCGGCGTTGTTGTTTGTCATGTAGTGCCGAGCCATGCTCGGCAGAGGCTTTCCAAGCAGTGCGCTGTAGTGCCGAGCCATGCTCGGCAGAGGCTTTCCCGGGAAGCCCCAATGCCGAGCATGGCTCGGCACTACAGGGATCTTTGCGGTAAAGCCCCTGCCGAGCATGGCTCGGCACTACAGGTGACGCGCGTTACTTGGCGGTCTCGGTGCCGCCAATTGCCGCATCCAACTCGGCCTGCTGCGCCTTGCTGGCCTGCTCGGCGGCTGCTGCGGTGGCCTTGGCCTGATCCAGGTCCTTCTTCATCGCATCACGCAGAGCGGTGGCCTGCGGGTCAGGGCGTCGTTCGGTATCCGGCGCCTGTGGCTTGCACGCTGCCAGGGCAAGCAGCAATGGCAGGATCAACAGGGAAAAGCGCTTCATCGGCATGCTCCGCTGGGCTCAGGCAGCTATCCTAGCCCCATCTTCCCGCAGCGTCCTTTCATGGGCGCCGCCCCCGCATCGATGAGGAAACACAATGAACCCGCAGCGTTGGCGCCTGGATGGGCAAACCGCCTTGGTCACCGGTGCCAGTGCCGGCATTGGCCTGGCTATCGCAGGGGAACTGCTGGGTTTCGGTGCCGATGTGCTGATCGTCGGGCGCGACAGCGATGCGCTGGAAACCGCACGCGATGAGCTGGCTGATGCGTTTCCCGAGCGCGCCATCCACGCCCTGTCAGCCGATGTCAGCGATGACCAGGATCGGCAGGAGATCCTCGATTGGGTCGAAGACCACAGTGATGGCCTGAACATCCTGGTCAACAACGCCGGCGGCAACATCACCAAGCCGGCAATCGAATACTCCGAGGACGAGTGGCGCGGAATCTTCGAGACCAACCTGTTCTCGGCCTTCGAGCTGTGCCGCTATGCGCACCCGCTGCTGACCCGGCATGCCTCCTCGGCCATCGTCAATGTCGGCAGCGTCTCCGGCATCACCCACGTGCGCAGTGGCGTGGTCTACGGCATGACCAAGGCGGCGATGCAGCAGATGACCCGCAACCTGGCCTGCGAGTGGGCCGAGGATGGCATCCGCGTCAATGCGGTGGCGCCGTGGTACATCCGCACCCGGCGTACTTCCGGGCCGTTGTCCGATGCCGACTACTACGATGAAGTGATCGCGCGCACGCCGATGCGGCGCATCGGTGAACCGGAAGAGGTGGCCGCTGCGGTGGGCTTCCTGTGCCTGCCGGCATCGAGCTATGTCACCGGCGAATGCATCGCGGTGGACGGTGGTTTCCTGCGCTACGGCTTCTGAGTGCTGCAGTCGCTGCCTTCAAGCAGTGACTGCAGGCGTTGATGGTGCTTTTGCAGCTGCTCGGCCTGGCTGGCGGCTGCAAAGCGCCATGCAGACTCCGCCTCGTTGACCCATTGTTGCCAGGTGGCGCAGCGCTGCGCCGGGTCGATCGCCGTGCAGGTGTCGCGCATGACCTCGCAGGCCTCACCGGCACCGGTGTTCGGGTTGCCATCCAGGCCGGTGACCTGCATCGCCACACAGCGTGAGGGTGGCTCACTGCTTTCGCTGAAATAGGTCTGGCCTTCGCGGGTGCGACATTGGAACAGGTCGGGCAGCGGTACCGGTGGCGGGGCCACCACCACTGGCTTCGCCGGTTCCGGCGGCGCGACAACGGGCGCTGCCATCAATTGCGGCAGCGCTGGAGGGGGAGGGACTGCGAGCGGTGGCGGTGGAGGCGGGGTTTCCACGGCCTGCATGACTTTTCGGCTCTGTGTTTGCATGCCCTTCGGGCACGGCATGTTCTGCACGGTGAGTGCCCCGCTGGCATCGGTGCAGCGGTAGAACACGATCTCGCCGGCCTGCGCCGAGGCGCTGGCAAGCATCAACAATGCGACCAGGCAGCGCATCAGGTTCCCCCGCAATCCTGTTCAAGCCGCGCGTCGATGCCGCGTTGTTCGCGCATCAATTGCTGGCGCTCGCTCTGCAACGCGCTGTTGTAACGGCGGATCAGTTCCCAGCGCCGGTCGCGCAGCCGCGCGCAGACTTCCTGCGGTGGCAGTGCATGGCAGCTGTCGCGCACCAGCACCGAACCCATCGGAACCGCGACGCCGGCTTGCCACGGGATGCCGCCGCCAGCGGGTGGTCGCGGCGGGTGTGGTCCGCCGTGGCCGGGACCGTGGTGGCTCGGGTAGGCGTAGCCCCAGGTCGGTACCCAGCGCGGATTGCCGTCGTTGTTGTCGCTGGTATAGCGTTCGCCTTCGCTGGTGACGCATTCGTACATCGGCTGCGGCGGCTGCACCGTGACCACCCGCACTTCGCGCTGGATCACTGGTGCGGTTGTAGGTGTCGGTGCTGTGGTGGCCTGCCGCGGTGGTGGATCTTTCGGTCGCGTCATATCCAGCACCTGCTGCTGGGCGGCCTTGGTGCAGGGCGCATCCTGCAGCGACACCGCGCCGTTGCTGCCGACACAGCGGTAGATGCGGACATTGTCTGCCGGGCTGGCGGGAGGCGGGTCAACCGCCATGGCCGCACCGGGCAACCAGATCAGGCAACCGAGCAGGGGCAGGCGAGCGCGCATGCCGGCAGTGTGCCATGACGGCAGCGATGGTGTGGTTATGGGAGCGGCGTCAGCCGCCAAGCTGACAATGCGGGGTCTCGCTCCTGTAGCGCCGAGGCGCGGTCGGGGGGGGGGGTGGGGGGGGGGGGGCGCTTTCCTTTTTTCGGCGCTCGGGCCTTGTCGCGCCGCTCTTTGTTGGGGGGTGGTTGTCCGGGTCCGCCGCGGGCCGAGATGGGGGCGGCACTACGTTTTTGCTCCCTCCCTTTGGCGTAGCCAAGG
>NZ_JBXFWM010000058.1:0-29335 GCF_056856655.1 Stenotrophomonas sp. STEN033 | reverse complement strand
CGGCAGCGTCAGATGTGTATAAGAGACAGAGCCAAAGCCAAAGCCAAAGCCAAAGCTGCCCTCACCCCAACCCCTCTCCCGTGAACGGGAGAGGGGCTTAGAGCTGCAGGTCGCTGGCGCTTGCTGCGTCTTGTGGTCCGCGCGCCAAGGGCTGAAGCCGGTTCAAGGCACCGGAGCAGGGGAAAAGGTAAAATGCCCCGATTCCCACATCTGCGCCTGTCATGACCGTCCGTACTCGCTTTGCCCCCAGTCCCACCGGCTACCTGCATATTGGTGGCGCCCGCACCGCGCTGTATTGCTGGCTGGAGGCGCGTCATCGTGGCGGTGAGTTCGTGCTGCGCATTGAAGATACCGACCGCGAGCGCTCTACCCAGGCGGCCATCGACGCCATCCTGGAGGCCATGGACTGGTTGGGCCTGGGCTATGACGAGGGTCCGATCTACCAGACCGCGCGCGTCGCCCGTTACCAGGAAGTGGCCGAGCAGCTGATCGCCTCGGGCAAGGCCTATTACGCCTACGAGACCAAGGAAGAGCTGGACGCCATGCGCGAGGCCGCCATGGCCAAGCAGGAAAAGCCGCGCTACAACGGCGCCGCCCGCGAACTCAACCTGGCGTACAAGGACGACCCGAACCGCGTCATCCGCTTCAAGAACCCGCTCGACGGCACCGTGGTGTTCGACGACCTGATCAAGGGCAAGATCGAGATCGCCAACAGCGAGCTCGATGACATGGTCATCTTCCGCCCGGACGGTTACCCCACCTACAACTTCGCGGTGGTGGTCGACGATTGGGACATGAGCATCAATGAGGTCATCCGCGGCGATGACCACATCAACAACACCCCGCGCCAGATCAACCTGTACGAGGCCATCGGCGCGCCGGTGCCCAAGTTCGGCCACATGCCGATGATTCTGGACGAGCAGGGCGCCAAGCTGTCCAAGCGCACCGGTGCTGCCGACGTGATGCAGTACAAGGATGCCGGCTACCTGCCCGAGGCGCTGTTGAGCTACCTGGCCCGCCTGGGCTGGTCGCACGGCGACCAGGAGATCTTCACCCGCCAGGAACTGATCGACCTGTTCGACGTCACCAACTGCAACTCCAAGGCCGCGCGCCTGGACATGGCCAAGCTGGGCTGGGTCAACCAGCACTTCCTGAAGACCGAGACGCCCGAATCCATCGTTCCGCACCTGGTCTACCAGCTGGAAAAGCTGGGCCTGGACCTGGCCAAGGGGCCGGCGCCGGTGGACGTGGTCATCGCCCTGCGCGAGCGCGTGCAGACCCTGAAGGAAATGGCCGAGAAGGCCGTGGTCTGGTACACCCCGCTGAGCGAATACGACGAAGCCGCGGTGGCCAAGCACTTCAAGGCCGGTGCCGAGGTTCCGCTGGCGAAGGCGCGCGAACTGCTGGCCGCTGCCGAATGGACCGCTGAAGGCGTGTCGGCGGCGCTGCACGAGGTGGCCGCGCAGCTGGAAATCGGCATGGGCAAGGTGGCCCAGCCGCTGCGCGTGGCCATCACCGGCACCCAGGTGAGCCCGGATATTTCCCATACCGTGTACCTGGCCGGCCGCGACGAGGCCTTGAAACGCATCGACGCCGCACTCATCAAGATCCCAACGGCCTGATTCCGACGAGGTAGCCATGACCGACGCCCACTCCTGTACCGCCCCGCACCACCACGTCGAAGACGCGGCGGACTTTGTCGCGGTGGTCGAGCGGGTGTGTCGCGAGCGCGGGTTGCGGCTGACGCCGATCCGCGCCAACGTGCTGCGCCTGATTGCGGAGGCGGGCAAGCCGGTCAAGGCCTACGAACTGCTGGAATGGGTGCGCGAAGGCAAGGGTGTGGGCGCCGATGCCCCGCCCACGGTGTACCGCGCGCTGGATTTCCTGATGGCCAATGGCTTCGTGCACAAGCTGGCGTCGGTCAACTCGTTCGTCGCCTGCCACCACCCCAGCAGCAACCAGCACTCGGTGCCCTTCCTGATCTGCGACCGCTGCCATAGCGCGGTGGAGCTGGAAGACCGCGACATCGTTCGCCAGCTCGAGGCCCGCG
This sequence comes from Stenotrophomonas sp. STEN033, assembly GCF_056856655.1. Lineage (NCBI taxonomy): Bacteria > Pseudomonadati > Pseudomonadota > Gammaproteobacteria > Lysobacterales > Lysobacteraceae > Stenotrophomonas > Stenotrophomonas sp. STEN033. The sequence continues at coordinate 27,285 of NZ_JBXFWM010000058.1, read as the reverse complement.
CCAAGGAGCTGGGCTTCAAGCCGCAGGCGCAGACGCTGGAAGTGCATGGCCTGTGCGCGAACTGCGCAGGCTGAAGCTTTTCAGCCCCTCTCCCTGCGGGAGAGGGGTTGGGGTGAGGGTAAGACTTCAAGCAGAACTGACCCGTGTAGGAGCGACGTAAGCGGCGAAGCCGATAGGCCTTGACCGCCCCGATCACGTCGGTGCGGGCAATGCGCTATCGGCTTCGGATGTTGCAGTGGTTTCGCGGCTTACGCCGCTCCCACAACAACCACATATCGCTCCTACGGCTTTGCCTCGTAAACCACTTCGCCATCCTTGATGGTCTGCAGCACCTTGATGGTGTGCAGCTGGCTGCGTTCGATGCTCAGCGGGTTGTCCGACAGCAGTACCAGGTCGGCACGCTTGCCGACCTCGATCGAGCCCTTGCTGCTTTCCTCGCCGTACTGACGCGCGGCCCACAAGGTGATCGCCTTCAGCGCGATCAAAGGCGATACCCGTTGCTCAGGGCCCAGTACGCGACCACTGCGGGTCACGCGGTTGACCGTGGCATCGAGCACCCGCATCGAATCCGGGAACACCACCGGCGCATCGTGGTGCGAGGTGAACACCATGCCGGCATCCAGCACCCATTGCGTCGGCGAGATGTTCTCGGCGCGCTCCGGGCCCAGCACCGAGTCGCGGTGCCAATCACCCCAGTAGTAGGTGTGCATCGGGAACAGCGAGGGGAAGATACCCAGCCGGCGCAGCTCGCCCACCTGGTCCTTGCGCAGGGTCTGGCCGTGGATCAGCACCGGTACAAGATGCTTGTCGGGGTATTTGGCTTCGGCGCTGGCCACTGCATGGATCAGCTGATCAATGGCGGCATCGCCATTGGCATGGGCCAGCACCTGCCAGCCATGGCCCCAGGCCTGGGTGATCAGGTCGTCGACCTTGGCATCCGGGAAGGCCGGGTAGCCGGCATAGTCCGGCTTCTCGCCTTCGGGCACCTTGTAATAGGGCTTGGTCAGCCACGCGGTCTTGCCCTGCGGCGAGCCGTCCAGGCTGATCTTTACCCCGCCGATGCGGTAGTGGTCGGTGTAGTTCAGGCCGTAGAACGGACCCTGCATGGCCGGGTTCTGCAGGGCCACTTCGATGTCGGGGTAGGCCACCACGTCGATCTTGAGCTTGCCGGCCTTGGCCGCCATCGGCAGCAGTTGTAGCGTGCCGGCATCGCTCTTGCCGTCCTGCGCGGTGGTGTAGCCGTATTTCATGTACAGCGCCTGGCCGGCCTCAAGCATGGCCAGGGATTGCTCGGCAGTCATTGCCGGCATCAGCTTGGCCAGGGCGAGGTTGTGCGCGCTTTCTTCCAGTACGCCGTCGGGCACCGTGCTGCCGGGCTCGCGGCGGATCACGCCGCCGGGTGGATTGGGGGTGTCGGCGGTGATGCCGGCCATTTCCAGCGCCTTGCTGTTGTAGGCGCCGAGGTGGCCGGACTGGTGCATCAGGATGATCGGGATATCGGTGGTGATGGCATCCAGATCCTGGCGGGTGGGATGCCGCTGTTCGGCCAACTGCGAGTCGTCGTAGCCGAAGCCGATCAGCACCTTGTAGCCCTCGGGGGTGGTCGGGTGTGCGCGGAACTCGCGCATGATCTTCTGCAGCGCGGGGATGGAGTTGCCTTCGCCATCGGGCGCGGGCAGCAGGTTGGCGGACAGCGCCTGCAGGCCAACGCCGGAGACATGGCCATGGGCGTCGATGAAGCCCGGTGCCAGGGTGTGGCCATGCAGGTCGATCTGCTGCGCCTTCGGGCTGAAGCGCAGTGCGGCCTGGCGGCTGCCGACGAAGGCGATACGGCCGTCGCGCACGACGATGGCCTCGGCATCGGGCTGGCGCTCGTTGACGGTGACGATGGGCCCGCCGGCGTACAGCGTATCGGCGGCGTTGGCGGAGCTGGCGGTGAGCGCGGCCAGTACGGAGAGCGCCAGATGCAGTTTCACCGAGGGTTCTCCCGGCTGTGGGCAAGGGTACAGCGTAGCGCTTTGGTGGTTTGGGTGTGGTGAGGCGAAGTGACGCAGTCCGCGGATTCCCCGGCCGAAGCCCGCGCTCCAGCCCCCTCCCTTGCGCAGCAGGGGAGGGTTGGGGAGGGGTTGGCTTTTGGGCTTTTGCTTGCTGCTGGTTCTGCGGCTTATGCCGCTCCTGCGGGATTGTTTGGAAAGCCCCTGCCGAGCATGGCTCGGCACTACCGCCTACAACCTACCACCTACCGCCGGCGTGCCTGCGGGCTTGCTGCCGTGTCTACCTCCACCACGACCGACATGCCCGGGCGAAGGCGCGCGGCCAGTGGCTGGTCGGGGTCGATGGCGATGCGGATCGGCAGGCGCTGCACCACCTTGGTGAAGTTGCCGCTGGCGTTGTCCGGCTTGAGCACCGAGAACTCCGAGCCGGTGGCCGGGGCGATCTGCTCGATGTGGCCAGTCAGCTGCTTGCCCTGGAAGGCATCGACACTAAAGGTCGCCGGCTGCCCGATGGCCATGTTCCAGGTCTGGCCTTCCTTGTAGTTGGCCACCACCCACAGGCTGTCCGGCACCAGGAACAGCAACTGGCTGCCGGCGGTGACGTATTGCCCAAGCCGCACCGTCGCCTCCGACACCTGGCCGTCACGAGGGGCCTTGATGATTGTGTTGTCCAGGTCGATCCGGGCCAGTTCCAAGGCCGCTTCGGCCATCGCTACCTTGGCTTCCAGTCCCTTGCGCGCCACCTGGGTGGAGGTCAGCGTTTCCTCGGCGATATGGATGGCAGCCTGCGACTGCGCGACACCGGCGGTTGCCGCCTGCGCGGACGAACGCAGCTTGTCGCGGTCGCTGTTGGAAACCAGTTGCTGGGACGCCAGTGTTTCGTAGCGCTGCAGCTCGGTGCGGCTGCGCTGCTGCTCGGCCTGTTCGGCGGCGTAGTTGGCACGCGCGGAGCTGATCTGCGCACGGTTCTGCGCCTGGCTCTGGTCGGAGTTGGCCAGCTGCGCGCGCGCATCCTCCAGCGCGGCCTGGGCCTGGTCCACCTTCTGCCGGTAGATGCGGTCGTCGATGCGCAGCAGGGGCTGGTCTTTTTTGACGTGGTCGAAATCGCTGACCAGTACCTCGGTGACATAGCCGTTGACCTGCGGCGCCAGCACCGTTACCTGGCCACGCACATAGGCATCGTCGGTGTGCATGTGGCTGCTGTTGAACGGCCACAGCTGCCAGGCGCGCAGGATCAGGGTCAGCCCGACCAGGGCGACGGCAATCATCACCACCACGCTGGCGCGGCTGGGCCGGTTGTACTTGGACACCGGCGCCGAGGCGGATGTTGCTGGGGTTTCGGTCTTGTTGCTCATGTTTCAGCTCGTTGGTTCGGGGCGCCGGCAGGCTGGCGCCGGATCACCTGTTTCACACGGGGATTGCGCAGCGTCACTTCCAGCAGCAGCCAGCTCAGGAAGCAGATCGCGACCCAGCCACTGAAGGCGAATACATCGTTGAAGGCGCGCACATTGGCCTCGCGTTTGGCACTGGCGGCCAGCGCGGCACTGGCCTGGGCCTTCAGTTGTACCGGGTCGGTGATGACGCGGGCGTAGGCCTGTTGCTGCAGCTGCAGCCGGCGGGCCACCTGCGGGTCGGCGGGGTTGAGCTGGCTGACCAGTGCGGTGGAATAGATGTGCTCGCGGTGCAGCTGGTAGCTGCTGAGGAAGGCCGAGCCGGCCAGACTGCCAAAGCTCTGGGTCAGCGACAGGATCACGATGAAGGACACGATATGGTCCAGCCCGCGTGCCATCGCCTGGCGTATGCCCATCAGCATCAGCGGGCCCATGAACATGCCGCTGCCCACCGCCGCGAAGAACTGGCTCAAGGCGAAATCCATCGGCCGGTCCATGCTGGTGCGGTGCTGGTCGAGGAAGGCGGCGGTGCCGAGCAGGATGATCGAGGTCAGCAACTGCGGGATCAGCGCCTTCGGCCCGAAGGTCAGCGCACCGGCGGCAATGCCGACCAGCACGCCGACCAGGATCACGCCGAACAGGGGCGCCATCTGCTCCGGCCCCATGCCCAGCGTGCGCATCATGGTGATCATCCCGTAGGACTGCTCATTGGTCAGGAAGCGGATCAGGAAGGCGCCGATGATGAAACGCAGCATCACCGGGCCCATCAACCAGCGCACCTGCAGCAGCGGGTTGCGGCGCTGGTGCTCGATGCACAGGCCGACCGTGATCAAAACCACGGCCGCAGACAGCACCCAGCCCAGCCATGGTGAATCGAACCACCAATGCAGATAGCCCTGGCTCAGCACCACCACCAGCAGCGCCAGGCCCGGTGCCAGCAGGGCGAAGGTGAGGAAATCCTTGCGCTCGAACACCTTGATCTGGATGCCGGGTGGCAGCTTCAGTACTACCACCGCCGCAAACGAACACAGCGCAAGGCCAGCCTCGAACAGGTAGAGGTTCTGCCACTCACCATGGTCGAGCAGGCCGGGCGACAGCAGCCAGGCCAGTGGCACCGCCAGCTGCGACAGGCCAACGCCGATCACCAGCAGGTTGCCCACGTATTTGCGCGGCAGCGCCTGCAGCATGTACAGCGTGCCCAAGGTGGTGCAGGCAGCACCGGCAAAGCCACTGCCGGCGCGCACCAGCAGCGTGGTGGTGGTGGTGCCGACAAACAGATGCAGCACGGCCAACGCCGCATAGGTGCCCAGGCCGATCTCGGCGAACAGGCGGATGCCGTATTCCTGGCGGAACTTGAACACCAGCAGGTTGGCGCTGACGTTGACCATCAGGTAGGCCGCCACCAACCAGTTCGCCTCGCTGGCCTGCAGGCCCATCTGCCCGGTGATCCACGGCAGGTTGGCGCTGATCAGCGCATTGCCCAGGCCGCCGGTGATCGCGACCAGCACCGCCACCGCGGCATAGGCGGCACGCCGATGCGGCGGGTGCCAGGGCATCGAGGCTGAGCCGGGCAGGGAGGGCTTTTCGTGTTCCTCCCAGTCCGGGATGGGCTTGAGTGGCTTCATGTGCGTTCCGCTGCAGCCGGCGCGGCCAGGCCGGGACGCAGCAATTCAATCGCACGGCGTGCGAGGGTGGCGCGATCTTCGGCGGTGCGCCCGCGCAGTGCGGCCCCCAGCATGCTGGAAATCAGCGAGATATCGGCCAACTGCAGGTCCTGGCGGCACAGCCCGGCATCCTTGGCACGCTGCAGGGCCGGTGCCGACAGCGCCAGGATGTGCTCGCGGGCGGCCTTGATGGCCGGGTCGTCGCGGTCCACCGCACGCCAGTAATCGGCCAGCGCAGGGGAATGCACGATGCGCCGGGCCATGCCCTTGATCAGCTCGAACAAGGCGTCGTCGCGGTCGCCCAGTTCCTGCAGGTGGACCTCGATCTTCTCCACGGTCCGCTGCAGCAGCGCTTCAACCAGCGCGGTGCGGTCGGGGAAGTTGCGGTACAGGGTGGCGCGGCCAACGCCGGCGCGTTCCACTACCAGGTCAAGCGGGGCGGTGATGCCGTGTTCACCGAACACGGCGTCGGCCGCGTCCAATAGCAAAGCGCGACGCGCGACGGCATCGGAACGTAAAGAAGTCATGCTGCATATGATCCGGACAAAAATGTCCGGTTTCAATGGCGGCGATGAAACGGCTTGTTGCAGCGCTAGTTTCTGTTCAGCCGCTAGCGAGCTGGCGGCGCAATGGCGCTTCGCGGATCGGCAGGTTGACCAGGGCTGCAGCGGCGGCCAGCGCCATGTCGGCGTACCACATCCAGCTGTAGTCGCCGCCATATTCCAATGCCACGCCGCCGAGCCAGGCACCGAAGAACGCGCCGATCTGGTGCGAGAGCAGGGTCAGGCCGAACAAGGTGCCCATATGGCGTGGGCCGAACAGCTTGCCGACCAGGCCGGCGGTGGGTGGCACCGTGGCCAGCCAGGTGAAGCCGAGCACTGCAGCGAACACATAGAAGGTCATCGGCGTGGGTGGCGACACCAGATAGACGGCGATCAGCACCGCACGGCTGAGGTACATCCAGAACAACAGCCATTTCATGCGGAAACGCTCGCCAAGCGCGCCGATGATCAGGCTGCCGGCCACATTGAACAGGCCGATCAGCGCAATCGACACCGAGGCCACGCTTGGCGACAAGCCGCACAGGGCGATCTCGCCGGGCAGGTGGGTGACCAGGAAGGCGATATGCACGCCGCAGGTGAAGAAGCCCAGGTGCAGGCACCAGTAGCTGCGGTCACGCAGGGCGCGCTGCAACTGCGGACGCAGGGCTTCGCCATCATCCGTGCCGACACTGCGCGGTGCGCGCTTGCGCAGTGGCCAGGCCAGCGGCAATGACAGCAGCACGATCAGCGCCAGTGCATACAGCGCCTTGACCCAGCCGAAGGCGCTGAGCAGCAGTTGCACCAATGGCGCGAACAGGAACTGGCCCAGCGACCCGCCGGCGTTGATGATGCCGGCCGCCATCGAACGCTTCTGCGCGGGGATGCGCCAGGCGGTGGCACCGATCAGCACCGAGAAGCTGCCCGCGCCCGCACCGGCGGCCAGCAGCAGGCCGAAGCTGAGATTCAGCCCCCAGGCACCGGGCAGCAGGGTTGCGGCGAACAGGCCGATGGCCAGCAGCAGACCGCCGCCGACCAGTACCGGGAGTGACCCGCGTTGGTCGGCCATGGCGCCGAACAGGGGCTGCACCGCGCCCCAGACAAACTGGCCGATCGCCAGCGAGAAGCTGATCTGGGCAATGCCCAGGCCGGTGGCGGCGTGGATTGGGTCGATCAGCAGGCCACTGGTCTGGCGCACGCCCATGGTGACCATCAGGATGCTGGAGGCGGCGAGCAACAGCAGCCAGGGCGTGCGCGTCGGGGCTTGCGTGCTCATGCTGGCCGCTCCTGTTCCAGCGCGTGGTTGAGGGCTTCCAGTTGCTGGTTGAGGTTGTTGATGCGGGTGCTGCCGAACAGGGCTTCGACCTCCTGCTGCGCTTGCTGCCAGAGCGGGAAGGCCTTGTGCAGGCGACGTTTTCCGGCGGCGGTGATCTGCAACTGGCGCTGGCGGGAGTCCTGGCCGGGTGCCGCGTTGAGCAGGCCGGCCTCGAGCAGCGGCTTGACGTTGCGGGTGAGGGTGGTGCGGTCCATGCCCAGCGCATCGGCGAGCTCGCCCAGCGGGCGTGCCTGGCTGGCGCGGCGCAGGATGGAGTAGGCGTTGAGGCTCAGCTCGGCCGCGGCGAGGTGGCGGTCATAGAGCTGGGAAACGCGGCGCGTGGCGCGGCGCAGCTGGAAGCAGGTGCAGGGGCTGAGGGCGTCCATCGGCGTTGTCGGCGGGGCGATGGCGGGAGTTGATGTGTATATGCACGTAATTGCGAGTGGTGGTGAAGGGTGGCTGGCAGACTTTGTTGCTGTTGCTGTTGCTGTTGCTGTTGCTGTTGCTGTTGCTGCTTTTGCCGTTGCTCTTGCCGCTGCAGTGGTTCTTTCTTTGCTTTTGCTTTTGGCTTTGGCTTTGGCTTTGGCTTCGGCTTCGGCTTCGGCTTCGGCTTTGGCTTTGGCTTTGGCCTTGGCCTTGGCCTTGGCTTCGGCTTTGGCGTCAGCTTTCCCTTCTCCCGCTTGCGGGGGAAGGTGCCCGGAGGGCGGATGGGGGGCGCTTTTGATCCGGCTTTGTTGTGTTTTTAAATGGGCTTCTCAGCAAGTTGGTCAGAGAAGAAAACCACCTTGCGGTGGTTTTCATCTGTGCTCGGATTGCAGGGGGTGGGGCAGAGGATGAAGAGCAAAAGCTAAAGAGCAGAAGCTAAAGAGCAGAAGCTAAAGAGCAGAAGCAGAAGCTTGCCCTCACCCCTACCCCTCTCCCGCAGGCGGGAGAGGGGACAGCAAAAGCGACAGCAAAAGCCACAGCAAAAGCCACAGCAAAAGCCACAGCAAAAGCCACAGCTCAAAGCCACTGCGGCCGTTGGCAATCGCTTAGAACCAGGCGCGTATACCAAACGCCACGCCACGACCCGGCAGCGGCGAATAATCCCGCAGCAACGAGGTATGCGGCCTTGCCTCACGGTTGGTCAGGTTGCTGCCGTCCAGGAAGACCTCGTAGCTGTTGCTGCCACTGCGGTCCCAACGATAGGCAAGATGGGCATCGACCAGCGTGTAGGCAGTGCTCGGCTCTTCGTTCTGCGCCACGTCCTTCTGGCTGCCATAGCGCACGGCGCCCAACGAGGCGCGCCAGCCGCCCAGCGACCAATGCAGGTCGGCACCGACACGGGCCGGGGAGATGCGCGGCAGATAGCCGCCATTGGCCAGGTCGACGTTGTAATGGTGCGCGTGATCACCATGCGGCACGGCGATGTCGACATTGCGGGTGCCGCTGCCATCCAGCTCGGCCTTGACGTAATCGCCGAACACACGCAGGTCCCAATCACCGGCCAGGCCTTCGATCATGTGCCAGGTGGCCTCGGCCTCGGCCCCCTTGAAGGTGGCATCGTTCTGGGTCCAGCTGCGGACCGGCAAACCACCTTCGACCACGCCGGTGTCGGCCAGGTAGATGAAGTCCTTGAATTTGGTCTGGTAGATCGCCGCCTGTACATCGATGCGCTCGTTATGGGCGTGCAGGCCCAGCTCGACGCGACGACCACGCTCGGTGTCCATGTTGGCGTTGCCGATTTCCAGCGAGCGGGTGGCGATGTGGGCGCCAGCGGCGTACAGCTCTTCGTTGGTCGGCGCACGTTCGGAGGCATCCACGCCAAAGCGCAGATCGAAGGTGTCGTTCAACGCCCAGATGCCGGACGCGGAAAGATTGGTAGCACCAAAGCTGCGGTTGCGCTGGGCATCGTTGGGATCCAGCTTGACCCGGTCATGGCGTGCGCCCAGCTCCAGCTTGAATGGGCCGAACTGTTTTTCCTGCAGCACGAAGGCACCAAGGGTGTCGGTGGTGGTGCCCGGTACGAAGGCTTCCTCACCGATCGCACCAAAATCGCTGCTGCCGAACTGCAGGCCGAAGGCGCCTTCCCAGCCGGCCAGTGGCTGCTGCACGGCTTCCAGTCGGCCTTCATAGCCTTTGTTGGTGAAGCGGGTGGACGGTGTGCCGGCTTCCAGCTCGGTGTGCTCGTAATCGGTGTAGCCACCGCGCAGGGTCAGGCTCTTCAGGAAGGAGGTCGGGTTGTACAGGCCGCCCTTCAGGTCGAAGCGGTTCTGCACCATGTCAATGCGCACGTCATGCTCTTCACCTTCCTCTGCATGGTCGTGATCGTGGTCATCATGGTCGTGGCCATGGTCATCGTCGGCATGTACATGGGCGCCGTTGGGGATGCCGTAGTTGCTGCGGTAGGTGCCCAGCGATGCGCCGAGGTAGCCGCTTTCACCGAACCAGGTAGCGCCGAAGCCGCCGGCGCGGGTGCGTACCGAGCTGTTCTCCAGGCGGCCGCGGGGACCGAGCTCGTCGCTGTCGCCGTCATGGTCGTCATGGTCATCGGCGTCCAAAGCGTGCGGGTCGATGGCATAGCCGGGGATGCGGTAGTCATCGCCATTGCGGACCAGGCCGTCCACATGCAGCACAAGGTTGTCGCCGCTGACCCCGTCCAGGCGGAACATGCCGCTGCGTTCTTCATTGACCGAGTTGCCACGCAGTTCGGCGCGGCCGCTGAGCGGACGGTCCGGTACCTCGCTGGCAATGCGGCCATCCACTACGTTGACCGCGCCGCCAATGGCGCCGCTGCCGAACAGCAGGGTTGCCGGGCCCTTCAGCACTTCGATCTGGTCGGCCAGGAACGGTTCGATGCTGGAGGCGTGGTCGGCGCTGACCGTGGAGGCATCCATGTTGCCGACGCCATTGGCGACAACCGCCACACGCGGACCTTCCTGACCACGGATGATCGGGCGGCCCACGCCGGGGCCGAAGAAGGTGCTCTGCACGCCGGGCAGCTTGGCCACGGTGTCACCCAGGGTGCCGGACTTGTGCTCGTCCAGGTCGGTGCCGGCCAGCACGTCGACCGGGCGCGCCAGTGATTCGGCCGAACCCTGCAAGGGCGAGGCGGTGACCTTGACCGCACTCAGTTCGGTCAGGTGATGGCTCTGCCCGGCGTCGTCATCCGCGGCACTGGCAACGGCAGGCAGGGCGGCGACAAGGGCGAGGAACAGCAGGTGGTGCTGGGTGCGACGGGGGAAGGGCATGAGCGTTCCTTTGTTACTGTGTATCACTTGGGTGGCAGGCTGAACCGGTCGTGGCAGCGGGACTGACACAGGAGGTTCGGGCGGGAAGGACAATAATGTTATATTATTCCATAACGTTCTGCCGCCCCTGCTGGAAGTCATGCCCACCCCATCTACCGGATTACGCAAATTCCTGGATCGCTTTGGAGCCACCGGCTCGCTGATCTGTGCGGTGCACTGCGCGGTGTTGCCGGCCCTGCTGGCGGTCGCGCCGGCACTGGGCCTGTCGTTCTGGCTCAGTGACGGGGTGGAAGCCAGCATCGTCATCTTCGTCACCGTGCTGGGGCTGTTCAGCCTGATCTGGGGCTATCTGCGCCACCGCGCGCTGATGGCGCTGCTGTTGCTGGTGCCGGGCCTGGTGTTGCTGTGGGCTGGCCTGCTGCATCCCGAGCTGCACCATTCGCGCGTCCCGCATGCGGTGGTGATGACCCTGGGTGGTGTGTTGGTGGGGTTGGCGCATGTGGTCAACCTGCGCTTGAACCACGTGCATGTGCATGACGCCAGCTGCGCACATTGAGGGGCGCATGGTAGGCTTTCTGTCCATGCGCGAGGGTGCTTGCTGTGACCCCGCCAAACCCGTGCTCGCACGGGGTAACTGATTACAAACCAAGGAGTTGACGACATGGGTAAGGGTGACCGTAAGACCGCCAAGGGCAAGCGCTACAACGCCAGTTATGGCAATTCGCGCTCGCACGTGAGCAAGGTGGCCGTGGGCGCTGCCGCGCCGGTCGCCAAGAAGACTGTCGCCAAGGCCCCGGCCAAGAAGGCCGTTGCCAAGAAGACCGTCGCCAAGGCCGGCTGATCCAGCCCGGCAGTGGTTACAGAAAAGCGGCGCATTGCGCCGCTTTTTTTGTGTCCGTGATGGATCCCGGGTGCGCTGCGCTTACCCGGGCTACCCCCGGGTTACCTCACTTCGATTGGCGTAGTGCCTGCTCGAGTGCACGTGGGTCGCCATCGTTGGGCTGGGCCGGGATGCCGATCAGGCGGGTAAGCAGCGGATAGACGTCGACGTTGTCGAAGGCGGTGAGCTGCTTGCCCTGCGCGAAGGCCGGGCCCCGTGCGACGAATACCGCCTGCATCGACGGCAGCGCCGGATCATAACCATGCGAGCCGCGGTCGCCTGGCGGGCGCTTTGCGATGTCGTTGCGAGTCAATGCATCCCAGCCCTCCTGCATCTGGCAGATGATGGCCGGCACGCGCGGGTTGCTGCCGTAGTGCCAGCGCCTTGGCAGCTGCGCCTTGTTCCAGCACTGGTAGTGCGCGTGCTCGCCGAGCAGCGCCTTTTCCGCGGCGGCCTGCTTGCCCGGCAGCGGTGCGAAGCCTACCGATTGACCTACCGACACCACCTTGGCGATATCTGCCGAAACCATGTCTTCGATGGCCACCGCATTGCCGGCCTTGACCGTTGCCATGCCGTGGTCGGATACGACAATTACGTTGGTGTGGTCGAGCGAGCCGTCGCGGCGCATGCCGTCGACCAACTGGCCGATGGCGGCATCAACTTGCTGCAATGCTGCTTTGTACTCGGGCGAATCCGGGCCGTGCCCATGCCCGGCCTTGTCCACCTGCTCCATATAGGTGGCGACGAAGCGTGGGGTGATCGCGTCCGGTTCGCCGTGCAGCCAGGCCAGTACCTGGTTCATGCGCTCGGCCAGCGGCACGCTTTCGTCGTACATGCGCCACTGGTTGGCGTGCAGGCCGCGCACCGGTGCTTCGCTGCCCGGCCACGACCAGGTGGCGCTCTTCAGCCCGGCCTTGCGCACGCTGACCCAGATCGGCTCGCCGCCATCCCACCAGGCCGCGTTCTGTACGGCGGTGCGGTCACTGACCTTGAATTCGCCAAGCGCATCGGCGCTCATCGCGTTGTGCACCAGGCCATGGTGGTCCGGGCGCAGGCCGGTGACCAGGGTGTAGTGATTGGGGAAGGTGAGCGAGGGATAGGACGGGCGCATGCCAACGCTGCGCACGCCTTCACGCGCCAGGCGCATCAGGTTTGGGCTGTCCGCGTCATTGAGTTTGTCGGCGCGCAGGCCGTCGATGGAAATCATCAATACCGTGGGCGGTACGTCCGGGACCGCGTTTGGCGAGGAGGGGGTAGTGGCGCAGGCGGCAAGCAGTGCACAGGCCACTGCCGTGGCCGAAATACGTAGAAAAGTCATGGCGCCATTCTAGGCCGCGCCGGTGACCGTACAAATACAACCTTCGTCAGGTTGTCAGCGTTTGATCCAACGCGTAGTCCCGTAGCCCGGGTAAGCACCGCGCACCCGGGAGCAACCACACTCAGGCAAACAGATCCGCCACCCGCTCACCTGCGCTGGGCACGCCCTCCAGCTTCAACAACGCCGCCTTGGTCGGCAGCCCGCCACCGAAGCCGGTCAGCGCGCCGTTGTTGCCGATCACCCGATGGCAGGGCAGCACGATCGGCAGCGGGTTGCGGCCATTGGCGGCACCTACCGCGCGCGTGGCGGTGGGGCGGCCAATGCACTCGGCCAGCTGGCGGTAACTCCAGGTCGCGCCGAACGGAATCTGCGCCAGCGTGTGCCAGACCTGCAACTGGAACGCGGTGCCCACCGGGGCAAGGGGCAGCCCGAAATGCTGGCGCTCGCCGCGCAGGTATTCGAGCAACTGCCGGCGGGGTTCGGCGACGGCGTCGGGGTCGCGTTGCCAATGCTCGCGGCCCTTGGCGTCGTGGCGGTTCTCGGCGAACAGGATGTGGCGTACGCCGACCTGGTCGACGGCGACAGTCAGTGCGCCGATCGGGCTGTCGAAGCGGTCGTAGTAGAGGGTGTTCATGCCGTGGCCTCCGTAGCGGGCTTGGGGTTCTTTCGTTCCGTGGGCACTGCCAGGTGCCACAGGTGCAATACCGCGTAGGCGCGCCAAGGGCGCCACGGTTGCGAGCGGCGTTCGGTTTCGCGTTCGCTCAGGCGCTGGCCTTCGCCCAATACCTGCTGCAACACCAGGTCGCCGGCGGGGAAGGCGTCGGACAGGCCCATCGCCCGCAGCGCCATGTAGTGCGCTGTCCACGGCCCAATGCCAGGCAGGGCAGTGGCTTTCTGCACGAAGCTTTCCAGCGTCTGCGCGCGACTGAAATCCAGGCGCTGTTCGGCACAGGCGCGGGCGATGGCGCGCAGGGTGGCGGCGCGGGTCCGCGGCAGGCCGATGCTTTCCAGAGGGGCTTCGACCAGCGTTGCCGGGGCGGGAAACTGGCGATCCAGGCCTTCCGGCATGCCAGGCAGGTGTTCACCAAACCGGTCCACCAGGCGCCGCGCCAGCGTGGTGGCAGCAGCAACGCTGACCTGCTGTCCCAGCACGGCGCGCGCTGCGACCTCGAAGCCGTCCCAGCCGCCGGGGATGCGCAGCCCTGGGCGTTCGGCGATGCCGCGTGCGAGCAGGGGCTCCTGGCCCAGCGCCGCATGGACGGTGCGCAGGTCGGCATCCAGATCGAACACGCGCCGCACCTTGGCAACGATGGCGGGGATGGACCGTGGATCGGTGGTGCCGAGTTGCAGGCGCAGTTCCGGGCGCCTCGGATCGGCACTGACCCGGATCAGGCTGGCCACGCCATTGGCGACGACCACGCGCTGGTAGCTGCTTTCGTCGATGTATTCGATGCCGGGCAAGGAACGGCGGCGCAGGAAGGCCAGCATCAGTGGGAAGTCCAACGGCGGCCGGTAGGCCAGGCGCAGCACCGGTTCGCCGCCGGCTACCGTGCCATGCTGCTTGCGCAGGGCGCTGGGCGGCATGCCGCAACCGTCGAGGAAGGCGCTGTTGAAGCGGCGCAGGCTGTTGAAGCCGGCGGCCAATGCGATCTGGGTCACCGGTAGCGCGGTTTCGGTCAGCAATTGCTTGGCCAGCAGCAGGCGGCGGGTGGTGTGCAGTTGCGCCGGGGTCGCACCGAGCCTGGCCACGAACAGGCGCTGCAACTGGCGCGCGCTGATGCCCATCGCCTCGGCCAGGGCAGTGGCCGGCTGCTCCTGCAGCATGCCTTCGTTGAGTAGGGCCAATGCCTGGTGCAGGGTCTGATCGTGCAGCAGATTGGCGTCATCGGGTGACAACTCCGGGCGGCAGCGCAGGCAGGGCCGGTAACCGGCGGCGCTGGCGGCAGCGGCGCTGGGGTAGTAGCTGACGTTCTCCGGCTTCGGCGGCGGTGCAGGGCACACCGGCCGGCAATAGATGCCGGTGCTGCGCACGGCGGTGAAGAACAGGCCGTCGAAGCGCGCATCGCGGGCCAGGCGGGCTTGTTCGCATTGCATATGTGCGGGCATCAGGAGGTTCTGCATGGGCACAGTCTAGGCGTGGACGGGGATGCCCACTGGCCATTTTCGGACATCAATGCGCGCGACGCTGTGTTGATTCACCGGGCGTTGCAGCAGGATGGGTATTGCGCACTAGACTGTTCACCTTCCTGGCGTGGCTGCGCCGTAGTACGGATCTGATTGCTCTCCATGTTGCCCAAGTTCTGGTGGTCGCCGTTGTTGTGCATCGGGCTGTTGGCCTGCAATCCGCCGACCGGCGACAAGAAGCCTGTGGCGGATCCCGCCGCCGCGCTGGCCGCCGATGGCGACCACATGGTGTCCATCAATGCCGCCGATGCGCCGGTTCCACCCGCACCGGTGCTGCCGGCCAAGGACAAGCCGTGGCCCGAGCTGGTGCTGGAAAATGGCAAGGCCTGGATCAGCTGTGGCACCGACTATGCAGGCGAGAACGGCGACGGTAGCGAGCTGGCGGCACTGGACCGTGCCAGCATGGATGCGGCACTGGAGCCCTGCAAGGAACGCGGGCTGCTGCGGGTGCGCTATGCGGGCAAGATCAATCCCTCATTCGCAGCCATGGTGACGCGCCTTGCCGTCGTCGCCGATGCGATGAAGATCAGCAAGCGCATCCTCGACCTGGATTCCAGCGGTGGCCAGGTGGAAGCGGCCATCGTCGCCGGTGACAGCATCGGTGAGTCGGGCTGGACCATCTGGGTGCGCGAAGGCTCGGTCTGCCACAGCGCCTGCGTGTTCGTGCTGGCCGCAGGTGACAACCGCTTGATCTCCGGCAAGGTCGGTATCCACCGGATGATGCGCATCAGCTCCACCGCCACCTCGCGTGCGGAGTTGAACAAGGAGCTGCACGAGGTCTATGACAACGTGAAGGACTACCTGCAGCGCAACGGCGTGGCCGTGGGCGTTGCCGACCTGATGATGACCGTGCCCAACCGCAGCCTGCGCGTGCTGACCAGCGACGAGCTCAAGCAGTATGGCCTGGACGGCACCAACGCGGTGCAGGATGACCTGGAGCGGATCAAGCAGATGCGCAAGTGTGGCGATGATTTCGTACGCCGCAAGGATGCCTTCCTCATCGCCTTTGACCGCGACTGCAAGGTGGAAGGGGCGGACCTTGAGGCGGTCACCGCCTGTGGGCAGACCTTGAAGGAGCAGTTCGGCTTCCCGGATGAAACCTGCCCGGAGGAAAGTCCGTTGTCGGAGATCGATACCGCGATGTTGGCGCCGATGCCGACGACCCTGCCTACCGGTGCTGCGGCAGTCGGGGCTGCGCCGGCGGTGGTGGCCGCGCCCGCGCCCGCCGTCACCGCACAAGTCGGTGCATCCGGCACACGTAAATGAACAAGCGGGGCGATGCGCAAGGTCGCAAACCGTGATTGGATTGGCATTCCGTCCAACTGAAAGCGTCATGGAGAGAGCTATGCGATCCAGTTGTTTGTTGATGGTGTTGTCCCTGGCCGTGCCCGTCGCAAGCGTTTTTGCGCAGGCGCCTGCCGCTGCCCCCACTGCGGCGCCTGCGCCTGCGCGGGCCGCCGCTACGCCGCCTGCCGCCGCACGGCCGGCACCGGCGTTGAGCGCAGCGCAGCAGGCGCAGGTCGCCAAGCAGGATGCGGAGATGACCGCCGCCGCGCAGCGCGTGGCCCAACTGGTCGACAGCCAGCAGGCGGCTTCGGTGTGGGACGGGGCCTCGGCCGTGGCGCGCAAGGCGGTGACCCGCGACGTCTTCGCCAACAACGTCAACGCCGATCGCGCCAAGCTGGGCGCGCTGGTGTCGCGTGGCAAGCCCTCGATCACCCGTGTGCAGTACCCGGCCGGTGCCTCGGTGCCGGAAGGCATCTATCTGAACGTCAGTTTCCCGACCCGCTTTGCCAACAACGCGCAGCCGGTGCGCGAGCTGGTCTCCTTCCGCCTGGACGAGGACAAGGTATGGCGCGCCTCCGGGTATAGCGTGCGCGCGGCCTCGGCAAACTAACCAAGCGCCATCACGGTCGCGACATCGCACACGGGCGCCGCAGGGCGCCCGCTGTGTTTGCGTGCTCATTGCCTTGGGGCTGATCTGGATCAATGAATCCTTACGCCGGCCTGCTTACGCTCCCTGCGGTAGGCCTAACGGAGTGGCATATGCGCAAGGTGGATGTGGTGGTGGTGGGAGCCGGTCCGGCCGGCTTGAGTCTGGCCCGCAGCCTGGCGGGCAGTGGCCTGTCACTGGCAGTGATCGAACCACAGCCGTTGGCGGCGCTGGCCGAGCCGGCTTTCGATGGTCGCGAGATCGCGCTGACCCATGCTTCCCGTCAGATCATGCGCAGCATGGGCCTGTGGCAGCGTATTGACCCGGGCGAGATCTCGTCGTTGCGCAGCGCCAAGGTAATGAACGGCAGCTCGCCGTTCGCGCTGGGCTTTGCCGCGCAGGGCGAAGGGGTCGAGGAACTGGGCTGGCTGATCCCCAATCACCTGATCCGGCGTGCCGCCTGGGAGGCAGTGCAGGGGCAGGCCGGGCTGGAACTGCTGGATGGCCGCTCGGTGACTGCAGTCGATGCCGGCGACGCCTTCACTACGGTGACGCTGAGCGACGGCAGCCAATTGGGCGCACGTTTGGTCGTTGCCGCCGACAGCCGCTTCTCGGCGACCCGGCGGATGATGGGCATCGGCGCGCAGATGCGCGACTTCGGCAAGTCCATGCTGGTCTGCCGGATGCAGTGCGAGCGTCCGCATGAACATGCCGCCTGGGAATGGTTTGGCTACGAACGCACCCTGGCGATGCTGCCGTTGCCGGGCAACCAGGCTTCGGCAGTCATCACCATGCCACCGCAGCAGCTGCAGCAGTTGCTGGCGATGGATGAGGTCGCCTTTGGACGAACCGTCAGCGGTTTCTTCGAGCATCGCCTGGGCGAAATGACCCAGATGGGAACGCGCCATGCCTATCCGCTGGTGGGCGTGTATGCGCACCGCTTCGTCGGCAGGCGTTACGCCCTGATTGGCGATGCGGCGGTCGGCATGCACCCGGTCACCGCGCACGGCTTCAATTTTGGCCTGCAGAGCCAGCAACGGCTGGCGCGGCTGGTGCTGGAGGCGGTGCGTGGCGGTGGCGATATCGGCGCGGACGGGCTGCTGGCCAATTACCAGCGCGGCCACCGACTGGCGACGCGGCCGCTGTACGAGGCCACCAATGCCATTGCCGGGCTCTATAACGACAGCCGGCTGCCGGCACGCCTGCTGCGCGGCGCGGCGTTGCGGGCCGCGCAGGGCGTGGTTCCGTTCAGGAAGTTGATTGCCGGGCACCTGACCCAAGCGCGCGCGTAGCGGGCCTTTGGGACAGGTGGGGCGGGCTTGTGGGAGCGGCGTAAGCCGCCAAGCCAATGGTGGTGGCGGGTATAGGGTGCTGACAGGCTGCCGGCTTCGCGGCTTATGCCGCCCCTACAAACGCTGCAGCCCTGAGGGGGCGCGGGGAAAGCCCCGGCCGAGCATGGCTCGGCACTACATCACTCGTCTTCGTCGTCTTCTTCGGCGCGATTCGGGTCCGGATCGGCGATCACGTTGATCCGGACATCGCCCAGTTCGACCTGCTGGCCGCCGCGGATCTTGCAGGCCTTGCGCAGCTCGACCACGCCGTCGACGCTGACCTGGCCCTGGCCAATGATCACCTTGGCCTCGCCGCCACTGCTGACCAGATCGGTCAGTTTCAGCAGCTGCTTCAGTTCCACGTAGTCGCGGTCAAGTTCAAAATCGATGGTCTGCATGGTGTTCACGGAGAAAAACGGGTGGTATTGTGCGCTATCGGCGACCCGTGCGGGTGCTCCAACAGGGGCCAAGCGGCGGCCGGTTGTGTTCGTAAGCTGAACGCAAATCTAGCCATGCGCGACAGCAGAGCTGTTTAGAGCGCACAATATGCGTCTTTTCGCCCGCCCGTTCGCGGCGGTGCCCCCGGAGTTACCCATGTCCCAAGATACCCCCGCGCCGCTGCTGTTCGCAGATCTCGGCCTGTCCGAGCCTGTGATGAAGGCAGTGGCCGATGTCGGTTACGAGACCCCGTCACCGATCCAGGCTGCCACCATTCCG
This sequence comes from Stenotrophomonas sp. STEN033, assembly GCF_056856655.1. NCBI lineage: Bacteria > Pseudomonadati > Pseudomonadota > Gammaproteobacteria > Lysobacterales > Lysobacteraceae > Stenotrophomonas > Stenotrophomonas sp. STEN033. Next base: position 8,789 of record NZ_JBXFWM010000058.1, on the reverse strand, counting down.
GCCATGCTGGAAGGCCGTGACGTGCTCGGCCAGGCGCAGACCGGCACCGGCAAGACCGGCGCCTTCGCGCTGCCGGTGCTGTCCAACATCAATCTTTCCGCCACCAAGCCGCAGGTGCTGGTGCTGGCGCCAACCCGCGAACTGGCCATCCAGGTCGCCGAGGCATTCCAGACCTACTCGGCGTCGATGCCGGGCTTCCGCGTGCTGCCGGTATACGGTGGTCAGCCCTATGGCCAGCAGCTGTCGGCGCTGCGCCGCGGCGTCCACGTCGTGGTCGGCACCCCGGGCCGCGTGATCGATCACCTCGATCGCGGCACCCTGGACCTGTCCGAGTTGAAGACGCTGGTGCTGGACGAAGCCGATGAAATGCTGCGCATGGGCTTCATCGACGACGTCGAGGCCGTGCTCAAGAAGCTGCCGGAAAGCCGCCAGGTTGCCCTGTTCTCGGCCACCATGCCGCAGCAGATCCGCCGTATCGCGCAGACCTATCTGCGCAATCCGGTGGAAGTGACCATCGCTTCCAAGACCACCACCTCGGCCAATATCCGCCAGCGTTACTGGTGGGTGGCTGGCATGCACAAGCTCGATGCGCTGACCCGCATCCTTGAGGTCGAGCCGTTCGACGCGATGATCATCTTCGCGCGTACCAAGGCCGGCACCGAGGAATTGGCCGGCAAGCTGCAGGCGCGTGGCCTGGCCGCGGCCGCCATCAACGGCGACATGCAGCAGGCCCAGCGCGAGCGCACCATCGGCCAGCTGAAGGAAGGCAAGCTGGACATCCTGGTGGCCACCGACGTGGCGGCCCGTGGCCTGGACGTGGAGCGCATCAGCCACGTGCTGAACTACGACATCCCGTACGACACCGAAAGCTATGTGCACCGCATTGGCCGTACCGGTCGTGCCGGCCGCAGCGGTGAGGCGATCCTGTTCGTCACCCCGCGCGAAAAGGGCATGCTGCGCCAGATCGAGCGCGCTACCCGCCAGCCGATCGAGGAAATGCAGCTGCCGACCGTTGACGCGGTCAATGACCACCGCGTGAGCAAGTTCATGGACCGCATCAGCCAGGCCCTGGCTGCCGGCGACATGGATTTCTACCGCGATCTGCTGCAGCGCTACGAAGGCGAGCACAACGTGCCGGCGATCGACATCGCTGCCGCACTGGCCAAGCTGCTGCAGGGTGATGCACCGTTCCTGCTGACCCCGCCGGTGCGCGAGCGCCGCGAGCAGTCGTTCGATCGCAGCGAGCGTCCGTCGCGCGATGGTGGTTTCCACCGCCGTGACGAACGTGGTGAGCGCCCGGCCCGCTTCGAACCGCGTTTTGAGCGTGCGCCGCGCCATGACGACGGTGAGCGCGCGCCGCGTCCGTCGCGCGGCGAAGGTGACTTCGAGTCGCGTCCGCGTCGCGAAATGCCGCCGCGCAGCGCGCCGGAGTTCGGCATGGAGACCTACCGCATTGAAGTCGGTCACACCCATGGCGTGAAGCCGGCCAACATCGTCGGCGCCATCGCCAACGAGGCCGGCCTGGAAAGCCGCTTCATCGGCCGCATCGACATCCATGACGGTCACTCGGTGCTGGATCTGCCGGCTGACATGCCCAGCGACGTGCTGCAGCACCTTAAGAAGGTGTGGGTGTCGGGCCAGCAGTTGCAGATGCGCAAGGTCGAGGCAGGCGAGGACCATGGTGCCGCGGCACCGTCGTTCAAGCCGCGCTTCGACAAGGGTGAAGGCAAGCCGGGTGGTCGTCCGTCCGGCCCGCGCGGCCCGCGTCCCGGCGGTCCGGGTGGTTCGCGTCCGGGTGGCTTCAAGCCGCGCGGTCCGCGCAACTACTGATCCAGCCAATCCAAGGCATGACCAGACAACCCCGGCAATGCCGGGGTTGTCTGTTTTGACTGTTTGCCGGCTTGCCAGGACAAGGCGGGGCAACAACCGCAAGCCGCGACCGCCTTCACGTACTGCTCGCAGCGGGATATTGCGATAATGCCCGCTGTCCGCGTCGGGGAACGCGAAAGGGAAGGTCATGGCAGAAGGGGGAGGGGCAGTTGCTGGGGGGGTGAGGCGTGGATGGGCCGTGCTCCTGTTGCTGTCGACGCTCTTCAGCCTGTGGCCGCTGCTGGGCGCCGCCCAGCCATTGCTGGTCGATCATGACTTCCTGATTGCCGGTGCCGCGACGGATGAACAGGCCCCCTTGCGTGCCTGCAGCGCCGAGTCGCTGGCGCGCATGCGCCCGGCGATAGAAATAGCCGCTCCCGACGGCGGCTGGTCCGGCGCGCCACAAGGCGTGGGGGTGTTCAACGTCTTTGCCGGCGAAGTGATGATTTTCCACGGTGATCGGCAGGTCTGTGGCGACATGCAGGATGCGCGCACACGCGATTCGCGTTTCCGTGCCGGTGTAGGCCTGGTGGTGGTGCCGAAACAGGGCACGGTGGAGCCGATCCGGGTGGCCTGGGAGTCGCCGTTGAAGGCGCGTTGGATTCCCACGGTGCACCTCGGTGCACCCAGTCCGCTGCAGCAAGAGGACACCCTGCGCCTGGTGGTCCGCACCGCCTGCGTGGCGATTGCACTGGCCCTGGCGTTGTCGGCCCTGATGGGTTTCGCGACCACGCGCGGGCGTGATTTCCTGGTCTATACCCTGGTCTGTGCGTTGTTGGTGGTCTGGCAGGCGGTATTGAGCGGACTGAGCGGCTATCCCGAACCATGGTTGCCATTGGGTCGGCATGCACCGGTGTGGATGGTTTCGGTGTCCGCACTCAGCTATGCAGTGATGGGCTGGGTACTGTGGCGCATGTGCGGTGGGCGGCGCGTGCTGCGTGGCTCGCGTCGCTGGATGCAGGTGCTGATCGTCGCGCTGGGCGTGGTCGCGCTGGCGGCGCCGTTGATGTCTTGGCCGGTGCTGGCGTGGATGGCGGTGGCGCTGGACGACCTGTTCACGCTGATCTGCCTGACGTCGGTCGGCATCGCCATTGTTGCCTTGCGGCGTCGTTACTACCAGGCGCTGGACGGCCTGGTGGCGGTGATTCCCTTGCTGGTGATGGCATTGGCGGACCTGATGGACAACCGCCTGCTGGTGGAATTCCGGGTCGAGGCGATCCAGGTATCGGTTACCTGGTTCCTGATGATGGCGGCGTACTCACTCAATCGCAGCCTCAGCCAACTGCGCCAGCAGCGCGATGAGATGCGTGAACTTGCCGATACCGATACCTTGACCGGCCTGCCCAACCGGCGCGCCGGCCTGCGCCAGCTCGATCACTACCTGCGGGAGGCCAAGGCCGCCGGGCAGCCGTTGTCGATCGGTTTCCTGGATATCGATCTGTTCAAGCAGATCAACGACCGTTATGGCCACGATGGCGGCGATGAAGTATTGGTTTCGGTGGCCGGGACCCTGCTGACCGGCGTGCGCAGCCGCAGCGACGTGATCCGCATGGGCGGCGAGGAGTTCCTGATCCTGCTGCCGGGCATCGGTGCCGATGCGGCGCGGCCGCGGCTGGAGCAACTGCGCGAGAAAGCCACCGTGCAGGCACGCGGGCTCAAGCACGAGGGCCTGATCGTCACCGCGAGTATCGGCCTGGCCGAGTTGCAGTACCGCGACAATGATGTGGCGGGATTGTTGCGGCGGGCCGACAACGCCATGTACCAGGCCAAGCGCAGCGGCCGCGACCAGGTGGTGGACGCGCGCGATATTCAGGAAGTGCCCTGAACAGCGTGGGCTGGCCGCGCTGTTCCGGCCGCGGGCGATGGCGGATAATTCGCCGATGACAATTCGAATCAACAAGCACATCGCCGAAACCGGCTTCTGTTCGCGCCGTGAGGCCGACCGCCTGCTCGCCGCCCGTCGTGTCACCGTCAACGGCATCGTCGCCGGCACCGGTGCGGTGGTCGGTGAAGGCGACGAGGTCAAGGTGGATGGCCAACCGTTGCGGGCGCGCGCGGTGCAGAAGAGCACCGGTCGCCGCCACGTCTATATCGCGCTGAACAAGCCGGTGGGTGTCACCTGCACCACCGAAAGCGCAGTCAAGGACAACATCGTCGATTTCGTCGGCCACGAGCAGCGCATCTTCCCCATCGGCCGCCTGGACAAGGATTCCGAAGGCCTGATCCTGATGACCAGCAACGGCGATATCGTCAACCAGATCCTGCGTGCCGAAAACGGCCACCAGAAGGAGTATCTGGTGGCGGTCAACAAACCGGTCACCGATGAATTCCTGCGCGGCATGGCGCGTGGCGTGCGCATCCACAACGAGATGACCTTGCCTTGCCGTACCAGCCGCATCGCCAAATATGGCTTCCGCATCATCCTGGAGCAGGGCTTGAACCGGCAGATCCGCCTGATGGCGGCCGAGTTCGGTTTCCGCGTCACCCAGCTGCGCCGCGTACGCATCGACAACATCAAGATCGGCGCGCTCAAGCCGGGCCAATGGCGCAACCTCACCGAGCAGGAACTGCGCGGCCTGCTGCCGCAACAGCAGCAGTGGTGAAGTGTGACGCGCTCACCGCGCCTTGCGCGCGGTGCCGCTAGACTCGGCTGCGCTCTCCATCCAGCCGCTTCGGATCCGCGCATGATCAAGCCCGCATTGCCCGCCAACGAAACCGAACGTCTTGCCGCGTTGCAGCGTTACCGCGTGCTGGACACCGCACGCGAGCAGGAATTCGATGACCTGGTGACGATTGCCCGCACCATCTGCGGGACGCCGATGGGGGCGGTTACCCTGATCGATCAGCACCGGCAATGGTTCAAGGCGCTGCAGGGGCTCGATGGCGAACAGACTCCGCGTGACGAGGCCTTCTGCGCGCACACCATCCTCACTCCGCAAGAGCTGACGGTGGTTACCGATGCCCGCCAGGACCAACGCTTCAGTGGCAATCCATCGGTGCTGGGTGACCCGCATATCCGCTTCTACGCTGGCGCGCCGTTGCTGACCAGCGAAGGGTATGCACTGGGCTCGCTATGCGTGTTCGATTCGGTGCCGTCGCAACTCGGCACCCCGCAGGCCGAGGCGCTGCGCGCGCTGTCGCGTCAGGTCAGTCGCTTGCTGGAGATGCGTCTGCTGCGGATCGAGATCGATCACCACCAGGTCGAGCACGAGTGGTACGAGGCGCGGCTGGTCGAGTACTACCAGCAGCTGGAGCAGGCCAACCTGGAGCTGTCCGAGCAGACCCGTACCGATCCACTGACCGGTCTGCCCAATCGACGCGCCCTGTCCGCCGCGCTTTCGGAGGCGATCGAACGGGCAGCGGAGGTGCCGCCCGCGGTTGCCATCGTCGATATCGACCACTTCAAGATGGTCAATGACATCCATGGCCATGCCGAGGGTGATCGGGTGCTTACCGAGCTGTCGAGCGTATTGAGATCGCAGTTCGCCGGGCGTGGCATGGCGGCCCGCTATGGCGGCGAGGAGTTCGTGATCCTGATGCCGGATACTCCCCTGCAACAGGCCGAGCTGCAGTGCGAATATCTGCGTGAGTCGGTGGGTCTGCTACCGATCGGCCTGCCGATCTCGATCAGCATCGGCCTGGCCGTGCACCGCAGCGGTGAAACACCGGGCGATACCCTGCGCCGCGCCGATGCCGCGCTCTACCAGGCCAAGGCCGAAGGCCGCGACCGGGTGGTGGTGGCCGGCTGAGCCTGCGTCTCGACGTCTGCGACCGGGCGCGGGCATGCTGGGCCAGCTCCTGATGCCGTGAGAACCCCATGCTGCAGACCCTGGCTGTCGCCAACTACCGTTCCCTGCATGAGCTGGCCGTGCCGCTGGCGCGGCTGAACCTGGTCACCGGCGACAACGGCAGTGGCAAATCCAGTCTCTACCGCGCGCTGCGGCTACTGGCGCAGACCGCGCGTGGTGGCGTGGCCACCGCGCTGGCCGGCGAGGGCGGGCTGGAATCGGCGCTGTGGGCCGGTCCGGAACGGATAAGCCGGGCCATGCGCGAGGGCGAGATGCCGATGCAGGGCACGGTGCGCAGTACGCCGGTGTCATTGCAGCTGGGGTTTGCCGCCGAAGACTTCGGCTATGCGATCGACCTGGGCCTGCCGGTGCCGGGCAACTCGATGTTCGACCGCGACCCGCAGATCAAGAACGAAAGCATCTGGGCCGGGCCCTTCCTGCGCAGCAGCAACCTGCTGGTCGAGCGGCGCGGCAGCGTGGTGCGGCGCCGGGCAGGCCGCAGTTGGGAGGTGGTGGAAGAACACCTGTCCGGCTTCGACAGCCTTTTCAGCCAGTTGGCCGATCCGCAGCGCATGCCGGAAGTGCTGGCCCTGCGCGAGTACATCCGCCGCTGGCGCTTCCACGACCATTTCCGTTCCGATGCCGCTGCCCCGGCGCGCCAGCCGTGCATGGCGATACGTACGCCGGTGCTGGCCGATGATGGCCATGACCTGGCGGCGGCCTGGCAGACCATCATCGAGATCGGCGATGGGCAGGGCCTGCAGCGCTCGCTGGAGGATGCGTTCCCGGGGGCGCAGGTGCGGATCGAGGGCTGGGAGGGGCGCTTGTCGCTGAAGTTCGCGCAGCCCGGTCTGTTGCGTCCGCTGGCGGCCAGTGAGTTGTCCGATGGCACCCTGCGCTACCTGTTGCTGATTGCCGCGCTGCACACGCCACGACCGCCCCCGTTGCTGGTGCTCAACGAGCCGGAAACCAGCCTGCATCCGGACCTGCTGCCGGCGCTGGCGCGCTTGATCATCAACGCAGCGGCGCGCAGTCAGCTGTGGGTGGTGTCGCATGCCTCGCGGCTGATCGCCGCGCTGCAGGAGGACCCCGCCTGCAATGCGCTGCGCCTGCACAAGGAATTCGGCCAGACCCGGCTGTGGGGCGTTGGCAATCTGGAAGGGCCGGCCTGGTACTGGCCGCAGCGTTGATCAGGCGACCGGGCCAGTGGCGGCTTGTGGACGCAGGCGGTTGAGCAGTGGGTGCAGGAATACGCCGCCCAGGATGATCGCCACGCCGAGGTAGAACTGCGGCGTCAGTTCGTGCTGCTCGCCCAGGAACAGCATCGCCAGCAGGATCGCGTAGACCGGCTCCAGGTTGGTGACCAGCTGCACCGTATAGGCGCTGAGGTGCTTGAGCGCGACCAGCGCCAGGGCAAACGGCAGCAGCGTGCACAGCCCGGACAGTGCCAGCAGCAACAGGCCGTCGTGCAGGTTGGGCAGCACCCACAGGTCGCTGGCCAGGGCCGGCAGCAGCAGCGGCATGGCCGGTGCCAGCAGGGTCAGGGTCAGGGTGCCGGCGCCGAGCTCCAGCGCGGTGACCGTCAATGGATCAGCGTGGCCGACCATGCGCTTGTTGAACGAGCCGAAGATGGCCACCAGCAGCGCGGAAACCGCACCCACCGCCACACCCAGTCGCATGCCATCGGGCACGCCACCAACCACCAGCGCCACACCGGGCAGCACGATCACGCCCAGCGCCAGTTCGCGCAGTTGGAACGGACGCCGCGCGATCCACGGTTCGATGATGGCGGTGAACACCGGCGCCAGTGCGATGCAGGTGGCAGCCACCGACGCATTGGCCAGCTTCACCGCGCCGTAGAAGGTGAGCCAATGCAGCGCGACCAGCGCGCCGATGCCGGCATAGCCCAGCACCAGCCGCGGGTTCAAGCCGGACAGGCCGCGCCATACCCGCGGCAACAGTGCCAGCATCGCCACCACCAGCAACATCCGCCACCACACCAGTGGCAGTGCCGGTAGCGTGATCAGCTTGCCGAGGATGGCAGTGACGCCCCACAGCAGGACGCAGAAATGGATCTGCAGGAGGGCTTTGCGGGTGTCGTTGGTAGGCATCGGCGTATTGTCGCCGATGCAGGTGACAAGCGCCGCGTCGCCGCCTTCAGTTTTTATCGACCAGCTGCTGCAACGCGCGTGCAGCCGCCGGGTTGCGGTGCTTGGCCGCGCTGATGAAGTAGAGGAAGACCTCACGCGGCGCGGCGGCGGGCAGGGGCGCGGCCAGATGCGGCAGGTCCGGGTTGTCTTCGCCCTTGCGCCAGCGTTGGATGCGCGCGGCCCACTGCTGCAGTTCGTCAGCTGGATAACCGGTGACGTGCTGGTCGCGGCTGCCCATCAGCCGCGCATAGACAAAGTCGCCGGACAGGTCGGCGGCGTTGGGGTAGTCACTGGCATCGGTATAGACCAGGGCGATACCTTGCTGGCGGATCAATGCGACCAGTTCCGCATCGAAACACGCGGGATCGCGCACCTCCACGGCATGCCGCTGGCGGCGACCGTTGACCTGCGCTGGCAGCAGTTGCAGGAAGGCTGCCAGATCATCGCGGTCGAGGGTTCGCCCGGCTTCGAACTGCCAGACCAGCGGGCCGAGGCGATCACCCAGATGGCTGATGCCATCGATGAAGTCCTCGATCTGCCCGCCGGTGCTGGCCAGTTTGCGCGCGGTGACAATCCGCTTGGGCGCCTTGGCCGAAAACACGAAGCCTTCCGGCGTGGCATCGCGCCAAGCGGTGTAGATGTGCGGCTTCTGCGCGCCGTAGTAGGTGCCGTTGATTTCGATGCTGGTCAGCTGCTGGCTGGCGTATTCCAGCTCACGGCGCTGCACCAGCCCGACCGGGTAGAAGGTGCCGCCGCGCCACGGCACATAGGTCCAGCCACCGATGCCGATGTGGACGCCGGGTGTGTGCGGCGCGCTCGCAAACAGATCGTTCAACGCAAAGCCCCGATGGGTGTAGGAACGGCGCAAGCCGCGAAGCCGACAATGTACCCGCACAAGGTAGTGCCGAGCCATGCTCGGCAAGGGGGCTTTACCAGCCAAGCCATCGGTGGTGATGCGCTGCATGTAACGCCCCTGCCGAGC
>NZ_JBXFWM010000057.1:0-29373 GCF_056856655.1 Stenotrophomonas sp. STEN033 | reverse complement strand
ACCACCCCGCATCCCCCTATTCGCCTTTGTCTGGTGGGCGCGGATATGTGTATAGGGCACAGCCCCCACAAAAAACAAACGGGCCGGCAATGCCGGCCCTTTCAGGTCCTGTTGCCGGCCGGCGATGCCGGCCGATCAGACGCTTACCAGTTGTCCGAACCCGGCACGTGGTGGGCCTTGGCATTGCGCCGCATCAGCAGGTTCAGCCACTCCACCAGGATCGAGAAACCCATCGCCGCGTAGATGTAGGGCTTGGGCACATGCACATCCAGACCATCCAGCACCAGCACCGCACCCACCATCAGGATGAAGGCCAGCGCCAGCAGCTTCACGGTCGGGTTGGCATCAATGAAACGGCCCAGCGGGTTGGCCGCCAGCAGCATCACCGCTACCGACAGCAGCACCGCACAGACCATGACCGGGACGTGCGAGGCGATGCCGACGGCGGTGATCACCGAGTCCAGCGAGAATACGATGTCGATCACCGCGATCTGCGCGATCACCATGCCGAACGAAGCAGCCACCTTGGTCGTGGTCGGGTCGGCATCTTCGCCGCCGGTGACCAGCTCGCGGACTTCCTTGGCACCCTTGTAGAGCAGGAACAGGCCGCCCACGATCAACACCAGGTCACGGATCGAAATGCCCATGCCAGCCACATTGAACAGGTTGTTCTCCATGTGGGCCAGGTAGGCCAGCGAGATCAGCAGCAGGATGCGGGTGATGCAGGCGACCGCGATACCGACGCGACGAGCCAGCGGGCGCTTCTCCTCGGGCAGGCGCCCGACCGCAATGGAGATGAAGACCAGGTTGTCGATACCGAGCACGATTTCCAGTGCGCTGAGCATGAACAGGGTGACCCAAACGTTGGGGTCGGCTAGGAACTCAAGAGACATGCGATCAATCCTTCAATAAAACCATTGCATCAGCGCCACCCGGCGGCTGATTTGTCAGAAAACGCGCGGCAGCAGGATCAGGCCCCAGCACAGCAGCACGTTCATCATCAGCACGAACACCGCCGCCGAGCCCATGTCCTTGGCGCGGCCCGCCAGCACGTGGTACTCGGGTCCGTAACGCTCGATCACCGCCTCGATGGCCGAGTTGGCCAGTTCCATGGCGATCACCAGCAGCATCGAGCCGATCAGCAGCACCTGCTCCACCGGACTCTGGCCCAGCCAGAGGGCCAACGGTGCCAGCACCACGAACAGGCAGACTTCCAGCCGAAACGAGGACTCATGCATCCATGCCGCGCAAAGCCCCTGCCAGGACCACTTGGCAGCCTTCAGGATGCGACCGGGGCCCCGCGGCATATGCCCGATCTGGTCAGCCATGCGACACCTTGGCAGTTGCCGCATCGCGGCCGCGCAGAAGCTTGAAGCCTGAACAACCGCTCATGGAAATGACACCGGTAGCGTGAGATTAGCTGCCAATTTTGCCACATCTGGCCACTGCTTACCGGCGCTGACGCGAACGCAGCCCTCAGCGATACAGGAGGGTCGCGGTGGTGCCCTGCCCCTCATGGCTGTCCAGTTCGATCCGCCAGCCGCAACGCTCACACAGGCGCCGCACGATCGGCAAGCCCAGCCCCACGCCCTGCTGACGGCCGCCCTCAGCCCGGTAGAAGGGTTCGAATATCCGCGCCACGGCGTCGCGGCTCATGCCGATACCGGTATCGCGGACGACCACCTGTCCGGGCGTCACCCGCACCTCCACCTCACCTACGTCGGTGTACAGGCAGGCGTTGCGCAACAGATTGGCCACCACCACGTGCATCACCCGTGGTGGTGCCATCAGCATCGGGTTGCCTTCAACCACAACCTCAGTTGGACCGGCTTTCCCTGCAGCAGTTCTTCGGCATTGGCCGCCTCGTAACGCACCACCTCGCCAACATCGAACAGCTCCGACTGCGGCTCCACATCCACCTCCCGGGCCAGCAACAGGAAGGCATCGATCACCGCCTCCATGTCGCGACCGGCACGCTGGATGCGCTGCAGGCTGCGCTGCAAGCGCGGGGTCAGGCCCGAATCGGCCAAGGCCATGTCGCTGGCCATGCGGATCACGGTCAGCGGTGTACGCAGTTCATGACTGGCGTCACGGGTGAAGTTGCGCTCACGGGCCACGTGGTCGGCGACCTTGCCGGCCATGCCATGCAGCGCCAATGCCAGCTGCCGGGTTTCACCCTGCACTTCCGGTGGCAGCCGTTCGGGCGCCAGCTCGTTGGCATCGGGATGACGCGGGTCCCACAGGGACACCCTGCGTGCCAGCCAACTTATCGGCGACACAAGCCGTGATGAGGAGCGGTAGGTCAACCATGACGCCGCATGGATGGCCAGCAGTATCAGCAGCACCCCCGCCCAGACCGCGGCGCGGTGCGCGGGGGATCGCTGGAACACCAGATACAGGCGCCCCGCCGCCTGCTGGTCCACCAGTACCAGTTGGTCGGAGGCTTCCAATTCGTGGAAACCCGGCGGAAGCCGCCGCAACGGCTCGGGAATCATCGCATCGGACTGTCCGGCAGGCTGCAGATAGCCGCGGATACGCAGTGTGTTGGGAGGCGCCGGATCCGCGCTCTGGGCGCTCTGCTGCCAGTAATACTCTGCCTCGCCCTGCAGGACCGCGTTGATCAGGCCGTACTTGACCACCAGCGCCATCAGGTAGCCGCCAAGCAACACGGCCAGACTCGCCAGCAGCGCCTGCACGATGAATGCCTTTCTGATCTTGCGCGGTAACCCGTACGCCATGCGCCCCCCTCGAAGCCCGCGTGATTATAGGGACTGAACCGGCGCAGTCGCAGAAATACCCGACACAAAAAAAACCGCCGCGAACCTTGTCCTGCGGCGGTTTTCCCCTTGCAGGTGCCATTCAAGCCCCTGCAGATCAGCCCATCGACTGACCGATGTCGGCAATCCGGTAACCCGCACTTTGCACGGTATGCAGCAAAGGCCGGTCAAACGGCTTGTCGATGATCTTGCGCAGGTTGTACAGGTGGCTGCGCAAGGTATCCGAATCGGGCAGACCATTGCCCCATATCTCGCGTTCGATCTCCTGGCGGGTCACCACACGCGGTGATTCGCGCATCAGGATGGTGAGCAGGCGCAGTCCGATCGGTGACAGCTGCAGTTCGCTGCCGGCGCGGGTGGCACGCATGCTGACCGGGTCCAGTACCAGATCGGCGACCTTGAGCACTTCGGCCCCCACCTGGCGGCGTTCGCGTCGGATCAAGGCACGCAGCCGGGCCTCCAGCTCCTGGATCGCGAATGGCTTGGTCAGGTAATCGTCGGCGCCGTAACCGAGCCCGGTGAGCTTGTCGTCCAGCGTATCGCGCGCAGTCAGCATCAATACCGGCGTCGACTTGCGTGCCTCGTTACGCAGTCGACGGCATACCTCGATGCCGTCCAGACGTGGCAGCATCAGGTCAAGCACCACGACGTCGTAACTGTTCTCAGCGGCCAGCCGGTAGCCGTCCAGGCCATCGGCTGCATAGTCCACTTCGAAACCCTTGCCTTCCAGATATTCGCCAATCATCTCGGAGATGTTGCGGTTGTCCTCGACGACCAGTACCAACCCGGACGATTCCTTTGTCTGTCGCATGGAGCCTCCTTAGTCTTCAGCTTTGTGAAAGATGCCGCACTCCTGGTGGATGTCGCGTGAAGACGCGATGACGCAACTTGGTAACAAGTGAAACTTATCCGTCACAGGGAAAGAGTGGCCCTTCCGCGCCCTATGCTATCGACCCGCCTGAACGAATCTGGATATGGTCGCCCCCTCGTTTACCGCCTACCTGTACCCGGTACTGCTGCTGGTTGCCAGCAACGTATTCATGACCATTGCATGGTATGGCCATCTGAAGTTCAAGACCGCCCCGTTGATGACGGTTATCCTGGTCAGCTGGGGCATTGCTTTCTTTGAATACTGCCTGCAGGTGCCGGGCAACCGCCTGGGCAGTGCGGTGTATTCGGCGCCGCAGCTCAAGGGCATGCAGGAAGTGATAACCCTGGTGGTGTTCGCGGTGTTCTCTGCCACCTACCTGGGGCAACCGCTGAAGTGGAACCACTGGGCGGCGTTCGCGCTGATCGTGGTGGCTGCATTGCTGATGTTCAAGGAATAACCCAGAAGCATGTAGGAGCGGCGTCAGCCGCGAAGGTGGCTTCAGTGCAATCACGGTCATGCCCGCGACCTGATGGACCCTCAGCTTCGCGGCTGACACCGCTCCTACCGCTCTGCTCCCTCCCTTTGGCGGAGCCAAGGGGAGGATTGGGGAGGGGTTGGCTCTTGCCCCTGATGTTTGCAGTAGCTTCGCGGCTGACGCCGCTCCCACAGAACCAAACAAAGCCAGGCAAGGCCTGGCTTACCTCGCGGCTTCCACATACTTGGCGAACACCGCATCGATCTTGCCGGTATCCAGCGCCGCGCCGCCCTGTATTTCCTCGGCCTGCTGGAACAGCGGCATGATCATCGCCATGCCATCAAGCTTGGTCTTCAGGTGCACACCCGGTGCCTTGCCGAGGAAGCCGTCCCAGCGCTGGCGTACCTGTGCCCAGAACGGCGCGGTGGCAGTCCAGTAAGTACGCGCCGGGGTGAAATCCACTTGCGTGGTCTTGATGTAGTCGTTGAAACCAAACTCGCGCGCGATCTCCACCTGGCTGCCATCGGCATTGCGCTGCACCTTGGTGTTGAACTGCTCGTGGGTCCAGCCGTTCGGGGTCAGCGTGTGCTGGTTGACCACCGCCAGCGCGTTGTAGTCGCTGCGCTTGGTGTATTCGCGACGCGGCAACGGCCGCCAGCTCAGGTCGCTGGTCCAGGTCGGCACATTGTTGTTGTAGCTCCAGCGGCCGGTACCGCAGTAGCGCGGCGCGTCGCTGACTTCGTAGACGCACTGCGTCCACGCCCCCTGGTTCAACGCGGCCGGAACCGGGCGCACCGTCCAGGTCTGGTCGGCGCTGAATTCGAAACGTTGCGCTGCTTCGTAGACCCAGTCCTGGCGCCAATGTTTGGTGACATGGCCGCTCTTGGTATCCACCAGCAGATGCTGCAGCACGATGCGCTGCGGGCTGTCCTCAACCACGATCACCACTTCGTCACCACCGCTGCGCATCGCCGACGCACGTTCGTAGCCGGGCTTGAGCAGCACGGTCTCATCGAAGGCAAAGTCCACTGTGTACTCACCCTGCATCTTCAGGATGCTGTCGTGGTCACGGGCGATATCGGCAGGGGCGGCGCTGGCGGCGGTGCTGGCAAGAATCAGCAGCGGCAGGCTGGCACAAAGCAGCTTCATGGGTGTTCCTTGTGTGGACGAAAGGGATGGCCATCCGTGGCCGCGACGCGCTCCTTCGCCGGCTCCTGGAGGAACCGCTAACGTCGTTGCTTACCAGGACACCGAGACGCTGGCTGAAACGGTGCGCCCCGGGTTGCTGAAGCGGTCGATCACGCTGCTGTTGCCAGCCAGCGTCGAGGTGATGCTCGACCAGTCGATGTAGTTGCGATCGGCCAGGTTGAATACGCCGACATTGAACTTGGCACCCGGTGCGAAGTCCCAATGCACCATCAGGTCGAGCACGCCATAGCCAGCCGGGCGGTAAGCCGTGGCTGCAGCGACGCGATCCTTGCGGCGGGCAAAGCTACCTGCAAGTTCCACGCCCCACGCGTCGCGGTCGTACATCAGGCCGACGGTGCCGCGCAGCGGGTCCACCGAATCCAGCGGCGTATCGGCGGTACGGTTCTGCCCATGCGCCCATGCCACTGCGCTGCGCAGACCCCAACCCTTCAAGGCATCACTGAGCTCGCCGAAGTCGACGCCGGCTTTCAGTTCGGCACCGTAGATGCGCGCATCGGCGATGTTCTGCGACTGGAACACCATCAGACCCTGCGCATTGACGCCCACATAGCGCTGCGATTCGATGAAGTCGCGGTAGTCGTTCCAGTAACCACTGACGCTCATGTAAGCGACAGGGCTGACATAGCGCGCGCCCAGTTCGACGCCATTGCTGGTTTCCGGCTTCAGGTCCGGGTTGGGAATGGCGGTGTAGCCGAACATCAGGTTGGTGAAACCAAGGTTGACGTCGTTGTAAGGCGGTGAACGGAAACCATGCGCATAGCCGGCGAACACCGACCACTGGTCATCGAAGCGCCACACCACACCCAGCTTCGGCGAAACGCTGGTCTTGGTCAGCGAGGCCACTGCCATGTCCGGATTGTCTTCGCTGAAGATGGCGTCCAGCTCTGGCTTGAGCCGGTAATGGTCCACGCGCAGGCCGGGCACCACCGACAGGCGTCCATCGGCCAGGCGCATTTCGTCCTGCAGGTACAGACCGAGTTCGGTGGTCTTGCTGATCGGGAAATCGCGCACCGGGAAGTTGTCCGGCGAGATGTTGGAGCTGACCGTGCCGTTGGCCAGCACCTGGTAGCCATCGCGCTTCTGGCGGATGTCGGTCTGGGCGCCATCGAAGCCCCAGGTCAGCGCGTGCTCGACCGAGCCGGTCTGCAACGCCTTGTTGAACTGCAGCTGCGCGCCGTACACGAGCTGATCGAAATGGAAGGCGCGATGGCGACGGCTGCCGTTGGTACGGCCTTCGTTGGTGACCTGCCTGGTTTCGCTGTTCTGGCGATAGACCTGCCAGTTCAGGCTATCGGCAAACGCCGCGTCCAGCGCATCCATTTCATGGGCAAAGGACAGACGGGTACGGTTCTGGGTGTCGTGCGCGGTCATGTCGGTGGTGGTACGAGACGCGGCGACGGGGTGCTTGTCGTTGACCGAGGAGAACACGTCGGTATCGGTGCTGTCTTCATTGCCTTCCACGGTCAGGCGGAAGCGCTGGCTTTCGTCCGGCGCATAGACCAGCTTGGCCAGCACGCTGCGACCATCGCGTTCCTGCGGGTTCGGCGCGGTGCGGGTGTAGTCCCTGCTGCGCACGTCCCCCTTGTTGACCGTCTCCTGGCCCTGGTGGTGGTTGACGTTGAGCATGCCGCTCCAACGCTCACCGCCCCAGGCTGCGGTTGCACCGGCCAACAGGCCCTTCCACTCGCCGTCATAGCCGAACTTCAGGCCGACATGGCTGTCCTTGCCGTCCTTCAGATAGTCGGCAGGATCCTTGGTGACGAAGGCCACCACGCCACCAAGTGCATCGGAGCCATACAGCGAACTGGCCGGGCCACGCACGATTTCCACACGCTTGAGCGTTTCCAGGTCAGTGAAGTTGCGGTTGCTGTTGGCGAAGCTGCCGATGTTGAAGCTCTTCGGCATGGCGATGCCGTCGGTCTGGATCAGCACGCGGTTGGCGTCCAGGCCACGAATGCGGAAGCCACCCAGGCCGAAACGGGTAGCGCTGCGGGTGACCGACACGCCCGGCTCGTAGCGCACCAGATCGGCGATGTCATTGGCCAACTGCTTGTCCAACTGCTCGCGATCAATCACATCGACCGTGGCGGCGACATCGCTGATGGCACGTTCGGTACGGGTGGCGGTGACCTGTACGCGGTCGAATTCATGCACAGCCGGC
Organism: Stenotrophomonas sp. STEN033; assembly: GCF_056856655.1. Taxonomy (NCBI): domain Bacteria; kingdom Pseudomonadati; phylum Pseudomonadota; class Gammaproteobacteria; order Lysobacterales; family Lysobacteraceae; genus Stenotrophomonas; species Stenotrophomonas sp. STEN033. The sequence goes on along the minus strand of NZ_JBXFWM010000057.1, from coordinate 21,880 downwards.
AAGGCCGCATTTTCAGCATGCGCGCAAGACAGCACCGCCCACAGGGCAGCACTCAGAACAGTTGGACGGATCATGGAGGCCTGGAATCGTCAGGTGAACAAAACCCCTGGCAGGCAGCCGGGTTGCCTGGACAACCCGGCTGTAGCCAAGGGGGGAGAGAGCTGTGCACTCAGGAGCCAAGCGCGATGCGGCGCGGGCTTGCGGCGAATGCGGCCGTGTTGCGGCTTACTTGGTGAGGATCAGCTTGTCGTTGCTGGTATGCCGCAGGCGATAGAACTTGTCGCCGTGCTGGATCACGATCTCGCGCTGGCCCTTGAGCAGGGCACCGCTGTCAACAACGCCATCGACCGGCAACAACTGGACCGGGCGCTGCGGCAGGTGGAGGGTACGGGGGCGAAGCAGAACGGGCTGGGCCGACATCATCGTGATTCCGTGCTGGGGACGGAGTTGATGATAATGATTCTCAATAACGATGCAAGAACTATTTGCATCAAACAACATTCGGTGCGAAACCCCGTTGGACAGGGCCATTCGCTCCACCTGTAGTGCCGAGCCATGCTCGGCAGGAGCCTCACCGGCCCAGCATCACACTTTTGGGAGCGGCGTTAACCGCGAAGCTGGCAGCACTGAAGCTACCAACATGCCCGGAATCTGACGTATCTGTGGCTTCGCGGCTCACGCCGCTCCCACAAACCCCATGAACACGGGGCTGAGCTGCTGCTGCCTCGGGGTTGCCGAGCTGGGCGCGGCACTACCGCTTCGCTATCAGGCGAAGATCGCCTCGATCTGCTGCCAGGCACCCTCTTCCACCCTGCCCAGCACGTCCAGCGCGCGCAGGTTCTCTTCCAGCTGCGACACCCGGCTCGCACCGAGGATCACGCTGGACACCTGTGGGTTGCGCAGGCACCAGGCAACGGCCAGCTGCGCCGGCGACTCACCCAGCTCCGCGGCCAAGGCGGTGAAGCGGCGCACCTTGCCCAGGCGGTCATCGGCCGGCTCGCCCAACACCGAGGCCTGCAGCCAGCCCAGCGTGGACTGCCCCAGGCGCGAATCGGCGGCGATGCCGTCGTTGTACTTGCCTGTCAGCAGGCCCGAAGCCAGCGGCGACCAGATGGTGGTCCCCAAGCCTGCATCGGCATACAACGGCGCGTACTCCTGCTCCACGCGGGCGCGGTGCAGCAGGTTGTACTGCGGCTGCTCCATGCTCGGCGCATATAGATGGTTGGCGCGGGCAAACGCCACCGCCTCGGCAATCTGCGCGCCCGACCACTCCGAGGTCCCCCAGTACAGCACCTTGCCCTGGCGGATCAGGTTGTCCATCGCCAGCACGGTCTCGCCGATCGGGGTCTCCGCATCCGGGCGATGGCAGTAGTAAAGGTCCAGATAGTCCACCCGCAGCCGCTTGAGCGCGGCATGACAGGCATCGGTGACGTGCTTGCGCGAGAGCCCACGCTGGGTCGGCGCCGGCTCATCGACCGCGCCAAAGAACACCTTGGACGACACGCAGAAGCCATCGCGCGGCAGGCGCAGATCGGCGATCACATCCCCCATCACCTCCTCGGCGCGGCCCTTGGCATAAACCTCGGCGTTGTCGAAGAAATTGACCCCGTTGTCCCAGGCGCAGGCAATCAGGTTGCGCGATTCGTCGCGCCCGATCTGGCTGCCAAAGGTCACCCAGGCACCAAATGACAGGGCGGACAGCTGCAGGCCGGACGACCCGAGACGACGGTATTGCATGGCTGGCTCCAACTAGGGGACGGTGCGCGCAATCCGCGCAGACAGGCCGCCAGTGTAACCCTGACTGCGCATCCGGCAGGCCCGCGGACCTTGCCGATACCGGCGCAATCCCAGCAAATACCGGCTTATGCCGGAGATATTCTTGCCCGGCATCAGCCGCTGCTCTAGGCTTGCGTCTTTTGCGGGCACGCCCGGGGATTACTCATGTTCGAAGGTTTGGGCAGAATCGGCTTCGGCCTGTTCGGCCTGGCGGTGCTTTTGGGCATCACCTGGCTTTTCTCCAACAACAAGAAAGCCGTTGATTGGAAACTGGTTGCCACCGGCATCACCCTGCAGATCGCGTTTGCGGCGCTGGTATTGCTGGTTCCGGGCGGCCGTGACGTGTTCGACTGGCTGGGCAAGGGCTTCGTCAAGATCCTGAGCTTCGTCAATGAAGGCTCCAACTTCATTTTCGGCAGCCTGATGGATGTGCCCAAGTACGGCTTCATCTTTGCCTTCCAGGTACTGCCGACCATCATCTTCTTCTCGGCGCTGATGGGCGTGATGTACCACCTGGGCGTGATGCAGGCCATTGTGCGGGTCATGGCTGCGGCCATCACCAAGGTGATGCGCGTGTCCGGTGCCGAAACCACCAGCGTCTGCGCCAGCGTCTTCATCGGCCAGACCGAGGCGCCGCTGACCGTGCGCCCCTACATCTCCAAGATGACCCAGTCCGAGCTGATCACCATGATGATCGGCGGCATGGCGCATATCGCCGGCGGCGTGCTGGCCGCCTATGTCGGCATGCTCGGCGGCGGCGACCAGACCGCACAGGCCTTCTACGCCAAGCACCTGCTGGCCGCCTCGATCATGGCCGCGCCGGCCACGCTGGTGGTCGCCAAGCTGCTGGTGCCGGAAACCGGTACCCCGCTGACCCGCGGCACGGTCAAGATGGAAGTGGAGAAGACCTCCTCCAACATCATCGATGCCGCCGCCGCCGGTGCCGGTGACGGCCTGCGCCTTGCGCTGAACATCGGCGCCATGCTGCTGGCCTTCATCGCCCTGATCGCGCTGCTCAATGCGCCGCTGACCTGGATAGGTGACGTCACCGGCCTGGCCGCCGCCATCGGCAAGCCGACCAACCTGGCCACCATCTTCGGCTACGTGCTGGCACCGATTGCCTGGGTGATCGGCACCCCATGGGCTGACGCCACCACGGTGGGTTCGCTGATTGGCCAGAAGGTCGTGATCAACGAATTTGTCGCGTACATGGATCTGTCGGAAATCATCAAGGGCAACGTCCCCGGCGTTACCCTGAGCGAAGAAGGCCGCCTGATCGCTACCTACGCCCTGTGCGGTTTCGCCAATTTCAGCTCGATCGCGATCCAGATCGGCGGCATCGGCGGGTTGGCACCGGACCGTCGCCAGGACCTGGCCAAGTTCGGCCTGCGTGCAGTCCTGGGCGGCACCATTGCCACCCTGATGACGGCCACCATTGCCGGCGTGCTGAGCCACTTCACCTGATTCAACCCCGCTGATCCAGGTCGGCCGATCCAGCTCGGCCCGACCAACGCAGCTGCAGCTTCATAGCCACTTTAGAGACATAGATTCCATGAGTTCTGTAGTCGTCGCCGGTTCTTTCAATGTCGATCACGTCTGGCGCTGCGATGCCCTGCCCGCGCCGGGAGCGACCATTGCTGGCCGTTACAGCACCGGTCCCGGTGGCAAGGGCTTCAACCAGGCGGTTGCGGCGCGCCGCGCCGGTGCTGACACCAGCTTCGTCTGCGCGCTCGGTGCCGACGCTGGCGGCGACCTCGCCCGCCAGTTGGCCCAGGCCGATGGCATTGCGCTGGTGGCCGAAGCCAGCGCGGAACCCACCGGCACCGCCGGCATCTATGTCGATGGCCGCGGCCGCAACTCGATCGTGATCGGCGCTGGCGCCAATGCCTCGCTGAGCACCGATTTCATGACAGCCAACGCCGCGCTGATCAGCAATGCCAAGGTCCTGCTGGCCCAGCTGGAGTCGCCGGTGGAATCGATCGAGGCTGCGCTCAGCGTGGCCCGCGAGGCCGGCGTGCTGACCATGCTCAATGCCGCCCCGGCCAACGCCCCGTCCACCATCAGTCTGCTCAAGCTGGCCGATGTGTTGACTCCCAATGAAACCGAGTTTGCTGCCCTGCTCGGCCGTCATGTCGGCGAGCGCATCGAGGCCGACGACGTCGCAACCCTGGACGGCGCCAGCCTGCACGCGCTGTGCCGCAAGCTGTCCGGCAGCACCGTGGTGGTGACGCTGGGTGCGGTCGGCGTGTTTGTCTCGCACGATGAAGACAAACTGCGCAGCGACAGCCAGCCCTACTACCGGGTGGCAGCCGAATCGGTGCAGGTGGTCGACACCACCGGCGCCGGCGACGCCTTCAATGGCGCCCTCGCCGCCTCGCTGGCGGCGGCACCGGACGCTGCCTTCATCAAGCACGTGCGCTTCGCCAACCAGTACGCCGCCCGCTCCACCGAGAACGAAGGCGCCGCGCTGGCGATGCCGCGGATGACCCCGGCCGACGTCTGAGCCTATGGCTGTGCCCCCTCCCTTGCGCAGCAGGGGAGGGTTGGGGAGGGGTAAGCTCTTGGGCCTTTCAAGCACTCCCGGTTTCGCGCTGTTGCTCCCTCCCTTTGCCGTAGGCAAGGGGAGGGTTGGGGAGGGGTTGGCTCTTGGGCCTTTCACGCATTGCCAGCTTCGCGGCTTACGCCGCTCCCACATCCCTACACAGCGCGGGTTGCGACCCGCAGCCTTACACTAGCCCCATGCAGATCGGCCCCTACACCATTGCACCCAACGTGGTGCTCGCGCCCATGGCCGGCGTTACCGACAAGCCATTCCGCCAGCTGTGCAAACGGCTTGGCGCGGGCCTGGCCGCCTCGGAAATGACCATCAGCGATCCGCGCTTCTGGACCACCCGCAAGTCGATCCATCGCATGGACCATGCCGGCGAGCCCGCCCCGATCAGCGTGCAGATCGCCGGCACCGAGCCACAGCAGCTGGCCGAAGCGGCACGCTACAACGTCGACCACGGCGCGCAGATCATCGACATCAACATGGGCTGCCCGGCCAAGAAGGTCTGCAATGCCTGGGCCGGCTCGGCCTTGATGCGCGATGAAGCACTGGTAGCACGCATTCTCGAATCCGTGGTCAATGCGGTCGATGTGCCGGTGACACTGAAGATCCGCACCGGCTGGTGCGCGGAAGTGCGCAATGCGCCGACCATCGCGCATATCGCCGAAGACAGCGGCATCGCCGCGCTGGCCATCCACGGCCGTACCCGCGACCAGCACTACACCGGCGTGGCCGAGTACGACACCATCGCCGCGATCAAGGCGATGCTGAAGATCCCGGTACTGGCCAATGGCGACGTGGACTCACCGCGCAAGGCCGAACAGGTGCTCAAGCACACTGGCGCCGATGCGGTGATGGTGGGCCGTGCCGCACAGGGCCGGCCGTGGATCTTCCGCGAGATCGCCCACTACCTGGCCACCGGCGAGGAACTGCCACCGCCATCGGTGGAGGAAGTACGCGACATCCTGCTGGGACATCTCACCGACCTGCACGCCTTCTACGGCGAACCACAGGGTGTGCGCATCGCCCGCAAACATCTGGGCTGGTATGCCAAGGACCGGCCTGAGAACGCCGCCTTCCGCGCGGTGGTCAATGCCGCCGAAACCGCCGATGCGCAGCTGCGCCTGACCCGTGATTATTTCGATGCGCTGGTAGCAGGCGAAACAGCGTACGTCTTGTAGAGCCGAGCCATGCTCGGCTGGGGCGTTACCCACAATCTGTCAGATTGTGCATGGAGCCTCTGCCGAGCATGGCTCGGCACTACGCCACCCTGCTTCAGCCCGACCGGGCATGAAGCCCTGTAGAGCCGAGCCATGCTCGGCTGGGGCGTTACCGGAGATCTGCCCGATGCTGCAGAAAGCCCTGCCGAGCATGGCTCGGCACTACAAAAAAAAAGGGCCCACCAGCTTGCGCTGATGGGCCCGTCCGACTGTCTTCGACGCGCAGGGGAGAGAACCGCGTCGACCGGGATCAGCCGAACACTTCGATCAGGCAAATACCTTGAAGCGCGCTTCGTCTTCCATGAAGGTCTTTTCGCCGAACGGGGCTTCATTCGAGCCGAACGGCATCTGCGCGCGCAGCTGCCAGTTGCCATGCACGCCCCAGTGCTTGCGCACCACCTCGTCCACCAGTGGGTTGTAATGCTGCAGGCTGGCACCGACGCCAGCGTCGGCCAATGCGGTCCACACCGCGAACTGGGCCATGCCGTTGGACTGTTCGGCCCAGATCGGGAAATTGTCGGCGTACAGCGCGAACTGTTCCTGCAGGCCCTTCACCACATCGGTATCGACGAAGTACAACACCGTGCCGGCACCGGCAGCGAAGCTGTTGATCTTGCCTTCGGTGGCCGCAAATGCCTCAGCCGGCACGATCTTGCGCAGCTCTTCCTTGGTCAGCTCCCAGAACTTCTGGCTGTGGTCGCCGAACAGGATCAGCGCGCGCGAGGACTGGGCGTTGAAGGCCGACGGCGCCTGGCGCATCGCCTGCTTGATCAGCTGGGTGGTGTCGTCCTGGCTGATCGGCAGCTGCTTGCCGAGGGCATACTGGGACCGGCGCTTCTTGTACAGGGAGATGACTTGGCTGTTCATGATCGTTTCCTTGTGGGGAAAGCAGGCCCGCAACACCGCCGGCCTTTGCTTGATGGCGCCCATTTTATTTGCCATCAAAATTAGAACAATTACTTAAAAACCAATAATTCGTTTCATTTTCAGAACAAATGAACTTCCGGCCTTTCACCGTCCGAAGCAGGTGCCTGCACGTTCGCACCAAACCCTGATGCCCAGCGGGCGGATTCTCAGAACCAATGGCTATCAGCTGACGATGGCCGCAAACCCGCGCCATGCCGACATTGTCTACGGCACCGCAATGCTGGGTTCCGTCACGCATGCGCCGCGCTAACGATGGCTGGCGATACTGCGCGGATCACTGCACGACGCTGTTTCCATGACTCTCAACGACTTCCCCTACCTGCATGGCTTCTCGGCAAACGAACAGGAGCGGCTGCGCAAGCAGGCACGCCTGTTCGAACCGGCGATCTTCCACGACATCGATTTCCGCAATTCACGCCACATCCTCGAGGTCGGCAGCGGCGTAGGGGCGCAGAGCGAGATCCTGCTGCGCCGCTTCCCCGAGCTGCGGGTCACCGGCATCGACCTCAACGAGCGCCAGCTGGCTGCCGCCAACGCGCATCTGGCACAGATGCCATGGCTGCAGGAGCGCGTCGAGTTCCAGCGCGCCAATGCCAGCGACCTGCCGTTCGAACCGCGCAGCTTTGACGGCGCCTTCCTGTGCTGGGTGTTGGAGCACGTCCCCTCGCCCGCGCGCGCGCTGGCCGAAGTGCGGCGGGTGCTGAGCCCGGGCTCGCCGGTATTCGTCACCGAAGTGATGAACGCCTCGTTCCTGCTCGACCCCTACTCGCCCAACCTGTGGCGCTACTGGATGGCGTTCAACGACTTCCAGATCGACAGCGGTGGCGACCCGTTCGTCGGTGCCAAGCTCGGCAACCTGCTGCTGGCCGGTGGCTTCCGCGATGTGCAGACGCAGACCAAGACCGTGCACCTGGACAACCGCGAACCCGCACGGCGCAAGGTGATGTTCGCACTATGGGAAGAACTGCTGCTGTCAGCGGCCGAGCAACTGCTGGAAGCCGGCAAGGTCGATCAGGCCACGGTGGACGGCATGCGCGCCGAGTTCACCCAGGTGCAGAACGACCCCAATGCGGTGTTCTTCTATTCCTTCGTGCAGGCCCGCGCCACCGTCTACTGAGTTGCGGCGGCGCCGGTTGCCACCGGCGCCCGCCAGATGCGCTGCCACATCAGCGCCAAGCGCTGCTTCAGCACATCACGATTGCCGGCCTGCCGATAGGCCGGCATCAGCTGCCGTGGCGGCATCGCCTGCCACTGCCCCTCACGTTCGCTGGCAACGGCAAAGTTGAAGTTGTAATCCGGTTCCAGCCCCATGCGCAGATCGCTGAGCACCAGCTCGCCATCGACTACCTGGGCACGCATGAAGCCATGGTTGAACCAGTTCAGTCGCTGCACCGCAGGCACATCAGCCGCCTGCCGCAACGCCTGCACATTTGACGGGTAACCCTGGAACTGCATCGGCCCGTGGTCGGCCCATAGCGAACGGTCGCCGACCACATAGCCCTGCGGCGTCATCGCCACCACCCGCCACAGCAAGGTATTGAACGGCATCGGCACCGAGAAACGCGGCGCATCGGCCAGCCCCAACTGCGCCAGGGACTGCGCGGCAGCCCGGTCCACCTGCGCCTTGGCGATCAACGACCAGCCCAGATAGCCCGTGCTCAACACCAGCCCTGCCACCAGCGCGCGCTGTGCCAGTGGCCGCGCCCGCGCAAACCAGGCAATGACGCAGCCGATCAGCAGCCAGATCGTATACAGCGGATCAATGATGAAGACGCTGGACCACATCGTCGGTGGCGGCATCAGCGGCCACCACAGCTGCGTGCCGTAAACAGTGAAGGCATCCAGCAATGGATGCGTCACCAGCGCCAGCACCATCGCCCACCACCAGCGCATCGGCGCCTGGGCGACGCGGCCATGGCCGAAGCGCTTGTACAACCACCAGATCAAGGTGCCCAGCACGGGCAGCACGAACAGCGAATGGCTGAAGCTGCGGTGCACCGTCATCAGGCTCACCGGGTTGTCGGTGAAGGCCATGATCGCCAAGCCGTCCAGATCAGGCAGCGTGGCCAGCGCAGCACCGGCCAGCAAAGCGGCGCGACGATGGGCGGCGGGGGTGATGGCGGCGGCAAGGGCGCCACCGAGAACGATCTGACTGAGGGAATCCATGTCGCCGATGCTAGCAGCCAACGCTGCGCTCAGTGCCGCCGCCGGCCATGCAGCCGCCAAAGCACCAGGCTTCCGTACAGCAGCGCCAGCAACAACAGGTTCAGCAGCTCGCCAGCTATCTCGGGCAGGCGCGCACCCAACTGCTGGGTGCGGACGATGGCGTTGATGCCGGCGGTCGTCGGCAGCAGTTTGGCCAGCGCCACCAGCGCTGGCGGCGAGGCAATCGCCGGCCACGACAGGTTGGACAGGAAAAACAGCGGGATCGATACCGCGGTGACGTATTGGAAGGCCCGCTCGCGGGTATCGAAGAAACTGGCGATGAACATCCCGAACGGCACCGTCGCCAGCGCGAACAGCAGCACCGCCAACAACATTCCCGGGATATTGCCGCCGCGCGGATAGTCCTGCGCCCAAGCGGTGAAGCCGACGTAGTACAGCAGTCCGCATACCGCCACCACAGTGAACGCCAAGGCCATGCCCGACAAGGTCGGCAGGTCGAACTGCAATCGCCTGCCCAGCTGCGCGCGGCGACTGCCTAGCAGTACACCGATGCCGAGCAGCAGGGTCTGGTGCACGATCAATTCCGATACCCCGGGCACCACGCTGCTGCCATAGCCTTCGCGCGTGTTGTACAGCGGCCGCTGCACCAGTTGCAGCGGCGCTGCCTGCTGCGCGCCCATGAACGCCGCCTGGCGCACGGCCTGCTGGCGTCCAAAGCCGGTAATGCCTTCAGCCAGCCCATTGAGGATGGTGCTGGCCCGGCTCAGGTAGGCGCCGTTGCCCAGCAGCACCAGTTGCCCGCTGCCACCGCGCAGGATGTCACGCTCCAGCCGCTGCGGGATCAGCACGATGCCATCCACCTCGCCGCGCAACAGTTGCTGCCTGGCCTGACCAAGGTCCGCTGGCTGGCTGACCACCCGTACCGCGAGCAGTGCATCCACATGCCGGATCAGCTCGCGACTGGTGGCACTGTGGTCGGCATCCACCACCGCGATCGGCAGATCACTGGCAACCTGGTGGCGATAGGCCGCCGGGTAGAAGAACGAATACAGCAACACCGCGCCTATCATCACCGCGCGCGCAGCCGGGTCAGCGAACATCGCCTGCAAGGCGCTCCGGAAGCCAGCACCAAAACCGCTCATGCGCGCACCTGTTGCCGTGCGGTGCGCAGCAGCAGGCAGGCCCCCAAGCCACCGGCCACCACGGTCATCAACAGCAGTACCGCCAGCGGCCGTAGCGACACCTGCCACGGCGCACCCATGAACAACTGCTGCATCTGAACCTGCACGTAGGCGGTCAGCGGCAGCAACAGGTTCCAGACGCGGGTGAACAGCGGCGCCTCGATCACCGGAAAGGTGGCACCGGAAAACGCCAGCGCGGTACCAATCGTCAAACCCACCGCCGACAGCCCCGTGCAGATGTCGCGGGTCACCGCGACGAACAACAGTGCGAAACTGCAGCAGGCCAGGTAGAACAGCGGCTGCGCCAACAGCATCAGCCAAAGGCTGCCGGCCACGCCATCGCCCCGCACATAGGCCAGATAGACCATGCCCGCCGCGCCATACAGCGAAAACAGCGCGACATACGGAAACAGCTTGCCGGCCATCGTTGCCCACGGCCGTTGCTGCAACCAGCCGGCGAGCAGGCCATCGCGCTGCTCTCGTCCAAACGCGGCACCGGCCGCAAGTGCGGCCAGCAGGGACAGCATGGCAGGGAAGATCAGCGGCAGCAGGAACAATTCATAGCTGCGCGCCGGGTTGTACAGTACCGTCGCCTGCACCGTCACCGGTGGCCCTCGCAGTTTTGCCGGGCCAACCTGCAGCGCGATCTGCTCCTTGAGCATGCGTGCATTGTAGGCGCTCACCGCGTCGCCGATATCACGCCCGGCCGACTGCCCGGTCGCCATGTAGGTGGCGTTGTAGAAGGCGTAGACCGGCACGGTTTCGCCGCGCAGCGCACGCCGGCTCAGGTCGCGCGGTATCAGCACGATGGCAAACACCTGCAGCGCACGCAGCTGCGCCTGCGCCTGCTGCAACGAGGCCGGCTGGCTGGCTACCTGCACGCCGGGGCTGTCATCGATGGCGCGTGCCAGGCCGCGACTGGTCGGGCTGTGGTCGAGGTCAACCAGGGCGATCGGCACCTGCCGCAGCACCGAGCCGGAGAACAGCCACATCATCAGCGCCATCAGCAGCAGCGGCAGCACCGTCACCAGTGCCAGCTCCCAGCGGTCACTGCGCCAGTGCTGCAGCTCGCGCCGCAATGAGGCGGCGAAGGCGCCTGCCGATGTCAGTCCTGCGGCCATGCAAACAGCACGCTCATGCCCGGCCGGAATCCTTCGATTGCCTGTTGCGGCCGTGCCCGCACCTCGAAACTGCGCACGTCATAGCCGGACGACTGCCGCGTGCTGCGCCAGGTGGCGTAGTCACCGGCGGGGTTGATGAAATAGACCTCGAACGCAGCGCTGCGGTCCTGCAGCGCCGGAATCGTGCCCTGCAGGCGGGCGCCGGGCTTGAGCCCGTTCATCTGGTCCTCGCGCAGGTTCAGCGCCACCCACATATGGTCGATGTCGACCAGGGTGAAAACCGGATAGCCGGCCGGTACCAGCTCACCGATATCGGCCATGCGCTTGCCAACCTCGCCGGCCAGCGGCGCGCGGCCCTGGGTTTCCTGCCGGGCCGCATCGACCTCGGCCTTGGCACCCTCGGCCTGCCGCACCTGCGCCAGTGCCGCGTCCTTGTCCTGCACCCGCGCACCGGCAAGGGCAAGGTCGTACTGCGCGCGGGCAGCGCGGGTCAGCTCGTTGGCACTGCGCGCCTGCGCCTGTGCTTCGTCGCGCTTCTGCCGGCTCACCACGCCTTCGGCATAAAGATTGTCGAGCCGGCGGAAGGTGCTGGTCGCCAGCTCGGCACCGGCCTGCGCACGCTTCCAGTTGGCTTCGGCGGCGCGGATGTCCTCGCTGCGTGCGCCCTCCTCGGCCTTGGATGCCATCGCCGCAGCCGCAGCCACCACCGCGTCGGCCTGGCGTTCCTTGGCGGCGACCTCGGGGCTGTCGAGATCGAACAGCACCTGCCCTGCCTTGACCCGGTCGCCTTCGCGCACATGCAACTGCTGCAGGCGCGCGGTGACCTTGGCGGCGACGTTGACGTTGTCGGCATCGGCCATGCCCTGCACCTGGTCCGGCGGGCTGCGCAGGCCCAGCCACAGGCCGACCGCCACCAGCACCAGCAGCACCACACCGGCAATCAGGAACACGCGGCGTTGCCGCGGATTGGTCTCCACCTGCAGCGAATCGCTCATTCCAGCACCTTGTCCGCGCGTTGGCGGTAGTCGTCAAAACGTTGCAGCTGCCCGCTCACTTCCAGCAGCTGCGCCAGCGCCACGTCGAACTGATAGGCGGCCTGTGCACGCTCCACCTGTGCCGCACCCAGGCCCAGGCGTGCGTCGATCACATCCAGCGAGGTGGACTGGCCTTCGCGGAACGACAGCTCCTGCAGGCGCAGGTTTTCCAGCGCCTGGGCGATGCTGCTGTCGAGCAGCTGGAACTGCGCGCGGGCGGTCTCCAGCTCGTTCCAGGCTTTGCCGACACCGAGCTGCAACTGGTTTTCCACTTCGCTCAGCCCCGACTGCGCCTGCTCCAGCTGCGCGCGTGCCGCGCTGACCTGCAGCGGTCGTGCCGTCGGCGACAGGAAGGTGTAGCGCAGGCCGATGCCAAACGCCCAGTCGGCATCGGTCAACAACGCATCGCGACGGCGCAGGTCGTATTGGCCGAACAGATAGATCTGCGGCTTGAGCTTGGCCTGCTGCGCACGCACGCCCTGCTCGGCCTGCGCGGTGAGCGCGCGCAGACGGCCAACCTGTGGATGCCGCTGCTGGGCGCTGCGCTCGAACTCCTCACGCGCGCCGACCGGGCCGTTGATCACGAACAGCGGCGACGTCGTCGCAACCGTGCCACCACTGCGCAGCAGGGTCGCCAGCGCCTGCTGCAGCGTAGACAGATCGTTGACGGCCTTCTGGTACTCGCGCTCGGCCTTGTCGCGCGCGACATTGGCCTGCAAGCGCTGCGCCTTGGTGGCGAAACCCTCGCGTTCGAGCTTCTGCGCGTCCTCAAGGTGCCGCTGCAGGCCATCGCGCACGTCACGCCGCACCTGCAGCGCCTGCTCGGCCAACTGCTGGCCGAAATAGGCCTGCACCAGCTGCAGCGACAAGGACTGCCGCTGCAGTTCGCGATCGGCCTGGGCCAACTCGCTGGCGGCTTGTGCAGCCCCTTGCGCGGCCGGGATCAGGCCACCGCTGTACAAGGGCACGCTGGCAGTAACAATGGGACGCGTACGCCAGTCACGCTCGCCGAACTCCAGCGGCGACTCGATGCCGAATGCCTCGGCCACCGGTGCCAGTGAACCCAGTGGCAGGCTCAAGGTCTTCTGGAACTGCATGCGACGCACGTCGGCGGTGATTTCCGGCAGCCGCAGGTAGCGGCTGGCATCCTGCAGGTCGAGCTTGTTGCGCACCCCGGCATCGGCGGCGGCCAGCGCATCGGACACCTGCTCCAGGCGCTGACGCGCCTGCTCGTAGCTCAAGGCAGGCACCACCTCTGCCGCCGCTGCCGGCGGCGCCAGCAGCAACCACAGCACACACAACCCTATCGCGACCGATGCTGGTTGCTTGCCTGCCACCCCGATACTCCCTGCTCGTTGGCTGGACCCAGCATAGCCGCCCAACGGGTGAGGAAGAAGTCAGCCTTGCGATCAGGCCGCCTGCGCCTGCCGCAGGCTTCCCGGCAGACAGACCAGGCTGCGGCCGGAATGATCGAGCAGGCGCAGGCTGCCATCCGGGTCCTCGGCCAGCGCGGTCAGGCTTTCCACCCAGTCGCCGTCGTTGGCATAGACCAGGCCATCGCACTCGACCAGCGCCGCACGATGGATGTGGCCGCAGATGATGCCGTCCAGCCCGCGCCGGCGCACGTCGGCCAGCCCAGCCTGCACGAAGCGCTCGATATAGCGTTCGGCCGCGCCGCTTTGCCGCTTGAGGAATTCCGACAGCGACCAGTAGCGCAGGCCAAGCCGGCGCCGCGCGGCGTTGAACAGGCGGTTGCCGGTGAGGATGCGGTAATACAGCCAGTCACCGAAGCGTTCCTGCAGCCCACCGAAGTGGGTGGCGCCGTCGTAGTCATCACCATGCACGACCAACAGGCGCCGGCCATCGGCGGTGGTGTGGATGGCGCGGCGCCGCACCTGCATGGCCGGCAGCATCAAACCGCAGGTGCGCCGCAGTGGCGCATCGTGGTTGCCGGGGATGTAGATGATCTCGGTGCCGGCTCGACGCAGCGCGTGCAAGGCCTCGATCACCTCGTTGTGCGCCTGCTGCCAGGTTGCACGCTTATGGGAAAGCCACCATAGATCGACGATGTCGCCGACCAGATACAGGCGTTCGCAACGCAGGCTGGCGAGGAAGCGCGCCAGTTCCGCCGCATGGCAATGGCGCGCGCCCAGATGCGTGTCGGAGATGAACACAGCGCGCCGGTGCGGCGGCAGCACCGGCACCGCACTCATGCCACTGCTCCGGCATCACGCAGATAGCGTTTGCGTTTGTGCGGGCGGATGGCCTGCAGGTCCACCTCGATCAGGCCGTCGATGGAATCGCTGAAATCCGGATCCACGCCGAACGCAAGGAAACGTGCGCCACCGGGTTCGCACAGATCGGTGTACTGCCGGTACAAGGTCGGCACGTTGGTACCCAGCGTCGCCAGGTTGGCCTTGAGCACGTCGAAGGCGGCCTGCGCGTCCAGCTCGCCGAAACTCGGCGGCGCGGCGAAGTACTGGAACGGCCGGTTCGACTCGGCCAGGCTGCGGGCGGCGCCGTAGTACTGCTGGTAATAGGCGACCAGCTGTTCGCGCGCCTCGCGCGGCAACGCAGCGCTGATCGACACCGCGCCAAACAGATAGCGCACGCCCGGCTGACTGGCCAGATAGGCGCCGATGCCCTGCCACAGATAGTCCAGGCTACGGCTGCCCCAGTAGTCGGGCACCACGAAGCTGCGGCCCAGCTCCATGCCTTCGGCGATGCGCGGGATGGCATCGTCCGAGTAGCGGAACAGGCTGGCGGTATACAGGCCCTGCAGGCCAGTGCGCGCCAGGGCCGGTGCGCCGCGCATGACCCGGTAGGCACCGGCGATGCGCTGGGCGGGCGCGTCCCAGACCACGATGTGCTGGTAGAGCGGGTCGAAGTCATCCAGGTCCCGGCTGCGGCCTGTGCCCTCCCCCACTTGGCGGAAGGTCAGCTCACGCAGCCGGCCCAGCTCCAGCAGCAAGGGTGAGTTGGCGGCGCAGTGGGCCAGGCGGATCTGCTTGCCGTCGCCGGTCTGGCCGAGCAGCTCAGTCGTGTCGATGGCAGCGGCGACATCGGCCACCGCTACCGGCTCGGCCAGCGGCTGCGGGCCGTCCTCGCGCAACTCGGCGTTCTGCTGTTCCCTACCCAGCGCGTACAGCGCGTCGCGCACCGCCTGCAGCTGCCGCGCCGGGTCCTGTTGCGCGTCCAGCCGCATCAGCTGGCCGATCTGCAGGCGCAGCGGGCGCTTGCGGCGGGCAAACATCTCCCGTGCCAGCAAAGCGGTACCTGCAGGCTTGAACAGCGCCGAGGCGCCGTAGAACAGGGCCGAGTTACGCGCCTGCACCCGTACCGGCAGCACCGGTGCGTCGCAGGCGCGGGCGAAACGGACGAAGCCACGGTTCCAGCGGCCGTCGCGGATACCCTGCAGCGACAGCCGCGAGACCTCACCGGCCGGGAACACGATCACGCACTGCTCGGCCTGCAGCGCCTGCTCCACCGCCTGCAGGCTGGCCCGCTGGGCGCGGCCGCCGAGGATGCGAACGGGCAGCAGCAGCTCACGCAACGGCTCCAGCTCCAGCAGCATGTCGTTGGCGATGATCCGCACGTCGCTGCGGACCCGGCCCACCGCGTCCAGCAAGGCCAGCGCATCCAGCGCCCCGGATGGGTGGTTGGCGACGATCAGCAGGCGGCCGCTGGCCGGAATCCGGGCCAGCGCCGCCGCATCCACCGCATAACCGGTGTCCAGGAAGCCCAGCGCGGCAGTGACGAAGGCGAAGCCCTGCAACCCGGCACTGCGCTGCAGGAAGGCGTCCATCTGCTCGAAACGTGACCAGCGTCCCACTGTGCGCAGTAACGGCTTCGCCAAGTGGCGGCGCGGGCCGTGGAACCAATCGGGGTAGCGTTGCTGCAGGCGCTGCGCGATCTGTTGCATGGCAAGGTCTCCCTGACGGCCCATTGGCCGGGAGCCTGCGCCCGCTACAAGGCAGGCCGGTTGCGGATTTGCGGCAATTTGGTGACCCCGGCTTAACCGTATGGCAACAGCCGTATCGGCACTATTCCGTCAAGGGGCCGAGCGTGTATCATTCGCGCCCATCTTTCCATCCGAATCAAGGGATATATAGCCCGATGTCCAGCTACCTGTTCACCTCCGAATCGGTCTCCGAAGGCCATCCGGACAAGATTGCCGACCAGATCTCCGATGCGGTGCTGGACGCGATCCTGGCCCAGGACAAGCGCGCCCGCGTGGCCTGCGAAACCCTGGTCAAGACCGGTGCGGCGATTGTCGCCGGTGAAGTGACCACCTCGGCGTGGGTCGATATCGAAGAACTGACCCGCAACGTCATCAACGAGATCGGCTACGACAACTCCAACGTCGGCTTCGACGGCCACACCTGCGCCATCATCAACATGCTGGGCAAGCAGTCGCCGGACATCGCTGCCGGCGTTGATGGCACCAACAAGAAGGCAAAGAAGCCGGAAGAACAGGGCGCTGGCGACCAGGGCCTGATGTTCGGCTATGCCTGCAATGAAGCCCCGGAATACATGCCGGCGCCGATCTACTACTCGCACCGTCTGGTCGAGCAGCAGGCCAAGGTCCGCAAGAAGAAGAACTCGCCGCTGCCGTGGCTGCGCCCGGACGCCAAGAGCCAGGTGACCCTGCGTTACGGCCAGGACGGCAAGATCGAAGGCCTGGACGCAGTGGTGCTGTCGACCCAGCACGACCCGGGCGTGAAGCAGAAGGACCTGATCGAGGCCGTGCGCGAGCACATCCTCAAGCCGGTGCTGCCGAAGGCATGGCTGGACAAGCTGCCGAAGAACAAGGTGCACATCAACCCGACCGGCATCTTCGTGATCGGCGGCCCGGTGGGCGATTGCGGCCTGACCGGTCGCAAGATCATCGTCGACACCTACGGCGGCATGGCCCGTCACGGTGGTGGCGCGTTCTCGGGCAAGGATCCGTCCAAGGTTGACCGTTCGGCCGCTTACGCTGCCCGTTACGTCGCCAAGAACGTGGTTGCCGCAGGCCTGGCCGACAAGTGCGAAGTGCAGGTCTCCTACGCCATCGGCGTGGCCGAGCCGACCTCGATCTCGGTCACCACCTTCGGCACCGGCAAGATCCCGGACGCACAGATCGAGAAGCTGATCCGTGCGCACTTCGACCTGCGCCCGTACGGCATCATCAAGATGCTGGACCTGATCCACCCGATGTACCAGCAGACCGCTGCTTACGGCCACTTCGGCCGCAAGCCGAAGGAATTCTCGTACGTCGACGGCGACGGCAAGACCCAGAACGCCACCGCGTTCTCGTGGGAGCAGACCGATCGCGCCGAAGCCCTGCGCAAGGCTGCAAAGCTGAAGTAAGTTCAGCGGCAGGTAAAAGCATCACCCGGCCGGGCCGCGCAAGCGGCCCGTCCGTTTTTGCATCTGCGCCCTTGCCAAGCCACCGCGCATCCGCTCACGATGGCGCCGCATACACAGGGAGCGTTGGCATGTTTTCGGCAATCATCGGCAATCTGTTCAAGGACAAGCCCGACCAGGATCGGTTTGCCCGCAAGTTCATGGAGGCAGTGCGCCGCAACGGCTATGCGCATGAACTGGAATACGAGGCGGACGCCTTCCGCATCCGCCACGCCAATGGCTCCTACTTCAACCTGCACAACGCCTATCACGCCTACCTGGGCGCACCCCGAGGGCAACAGCGCGAGGCGCTGCAATCCTTCAGCCGCTTGCTCGGCATCCACGACAACGATGAGGCGATGGACTGGGAGCAGATCCGGCCGTTGCTGCGCCCGCTGGTCCGCAGCATCACCCAGCTTGAGGAGGTGATGCTCCACCATGCCGAGCAGGAGGGCTGGGACGCTTCACCGTTGCGTCTGCAGTACCGGCGCCTCAGCGAGGAGTGCGTCGAACTGCTGGCGGTCGACCACCCCGACCACACCGCCACGCTCACCCGTGGTCCGGAGGAGGCATGGGGAATCGACTTCGAGCAGGCCCTGGCCATCGCCCGCACCAATCTGCGGCAAAGCCCTGATGTGCCCTTCGTCGAAGTCATGCCCGGCGTCTATCAGGCGGCGTGGGCTGATGCCTATGACAGCAGCCGTGCGCTGCTGCCCGACCTCCTGCACCGGGTGCCGGTCGCTGGCTTGCCCGTGTTCATGCTGGCCAGCCGCGACGTACTGCTGGTCGCCGGTGAAGGCGACCTGCAGGGGCAGGCGCATATGCTGGAACTGGCTGCCATTGCATTCAACGACGGCCGCGTAATTTCATGGGAAGTGCTGCGCTACGACGAAGGACGGCTGCATGCACACACGCTGGCCACTGCCGAGCTGCGTGAGCGACAACGGCTGCTGCAGCTGGAGTTGAACGCCAATAACTATGCACAGCAGAAGCAGTCGCTGGACCGTGTGCATGAGAAGCATGCAGAGGATGTATTCGTCGCCAATTTCATGATTCATACCGAAGAACAGCGCTCGCTATGCGTCTGGACGGATGGCGTCGCCAGTTCACTCCCCCGCACCGACCGCATCGTGCTGATGACGCCTGTCGACGGTCAGGAGTCCGAGATGCTGGTCGTTGATTGGGAACAGGCCCAGCCTGTTCTTGGCCACCTGTTGCGCGAGGACAGCCGGCACATCTACCCACCGCGCTACCTCACGCTTGGGTTTCCGGATGCACAGCTGCGCGCGCAGTTGCAGGCGCTCTGATTCCTCGCCCAGACCCATCGTTTTGCACCCGTAGCGCTTGAGCAATGCAGGCTGCCTGCGAAGGTGGCGACTTTTGTTGACTTCGGATTGGGGCTTTGGCTTTGGCTTTGGCTTTGGCTTTGGCTTTGGCTTTGGCTTTGGCTTTGGCTTTGGCTTTGGGCTCTAGCCTCGCGCCTTGAGGTTGGCCATAGCACCGCTTTTGCGTTGGCCCCTCTCCCGCTTGCGGGGTGAGAGGCGCAGCTTGCGAACCACTGGTTCGCTGCTCATCGAACACCCTGGCGCCAGCGCAAGGGCCGGGCGCGGAACGGGGGTCGGGATGAGGGCAGCTCTTGCGATGGATTCTGTTTTGGTTTTGGAAAAGACAAGGGCAAAAGTCTAAAGAGCCCCCTCATCCGCCCTCCGGGCACCTTCTCCCGCAAGCGGGAGAAGAAACAACCAAAAGCAGGAGCCAAAGCGAGAGCCACAGCCACAGCCACAGCACAGCCAGAGCCAGAGCCAGAGCCAGAGCCAGAGCTTGAATCAAAGCCAAAGCCGAAACTAGAGTCAAAGCCCAAAGCCCAAAGCCCAAAGCAAGGAGCAAGGAGCAAGGAGCAAGGAGCAAGGAGCAAGATTAGGGGCTAACGCCAGGCCTGAAGCCAACACTTGGAAGACAGCTAAAACCTGCAACCACTACCAGGCGCTCAAACACAGTCAGAGCCGGAATCGGCATCTGGAAGGCCACCACCTGGGTTCAACAGAAAACCTGCTGCCTCCGCTTCCACCTGTTCGTCGCAGCCGACCTCTCGATCCCGCCCCCTCGCCCCACCCTGTCCGCCATCACAGCCAATGCACTACCATCCGCGCATGGGGAAAAATGACCGCAGACCAATCGCCGCCCGTTCCACCGGCTGGGCTCAACGCCTGAGCGCCGCGCTGGCACGCTCTTCCATCACACCGAATCAGATCTCGGTGCTCAGCATCTTCTTCGCCGCCATCGCGGCGGTTGGCCTGCTGGCAGCACCCAATCTGCTTGGCCTGCTCACCTGTGCCATCTGCATCCAGCTACGCCTGATCTGCAACCTGCTCGACGGCATGGTGGCGATGGAGGGTGGCAAGAAAACCGCCACCGGTGCCCTGTACAACGAGTACCCCGACCGCATCGCCGACTCGCTGTTGATCGTCGCTCTGGGCTATGCCGCCGGCATGCCGTGGCTGGGCTGGCTGGGCGCCCTGCTCGCCGCACTCACCGCCTATGTGCGCCTGTCCGGCGCCAGCCTCGGCCTGCCGCAGGATTTCCGTGGCCCTATGGCCAAGCAGCACCGCATGGCGGTGCTTACCATTGCCTGCGTACTGGCCATCATCGAACAACTGGTTGGCAATACTGCCTACGTTCTGCCTACAGCCGCCATCGTCATCGCCGCCGGCTCGCTGCTCACCTGTATTACCCGCACCCGCGCCATCGCCGCGCAATTGAAGGCAAGTGCCTGATGCTATCCAGCCTGCTGGTCGCCGCCGTCAAGGTCTTCATTGGCGCCTACCCGCGTTGGGTAGGCAGCCGCCCCACCGACACCCAGCGCATCTACTTCGCCAACCACGCCAGCCATCTGGATACCGTGGCACTGTGGTCGGCATTGCCGCCGGCACTGCGCGAGCGTACCCGGCCAGTGGCTGCACGCGACTACTGGAGCAAGGGCGTACGCAAGGTCATCGCCGACAAGGGCTTCAATGCGGTATTGATCGAGCGCGACCGCAGCAAGTGCGTTGGCGATCCGCTGCAACCGCTGCATGACGCACTGGATGCCGGCGATTCGCTGATCCTGTTCCCGGAAGGCACCCGCAACCACGAGCCGCTGCCGCAGCCGTTCAAGGCCGGGCTGTTCCACCTGGCACAGCACTATCCGCATGTGGAACTGGTGCCGGTGTATCTGGACAACGCACGCCGCGCCCTGCCCAAGGGCAGCCTGGTGCCGGTACCGCTGGTGTGCACGGCGCGCTTTGGTGCGCCACTCAACCGCATCGCCGATGAGGACAAGGCGCAGTTCCTGGAACGCGCCCGCAACGCCGTGGTGGAGCTGGCATGAACAACGTCTTCCAACAGCTGCCGCTGGGCAGTTTCCTGCAGCAGGCCATCGACCGCGCACCGCCCAGCTTCTGGTGGATGATCGGTGGCGTGTTCGGCGTGCTGATACTCGCCAGCGCGATCGGCTTCATCCTCGGCCGGATCAAACCCGGCTCGGTGGTCGACAACCTCAACGCGCGCATCCGCGCCTGGTGGGTGATGGCCGCGGTGCTGCTGTTCTGCTTCGTACTCGGCAAGATCGCGACGCTGGTGTTCTTTGGCCTGCTGTCGTTCTTTGCGCTGCGTGAATTCATCTCGCTGACGCCCACCCGCCGCGGCGATCACCTGGCGCTGTGCCTGTGCTTCTATATCGCCATCCCGCTGCAGTACTGGCTGATCGGCATCGACTGGTACGGCCTGTTCGTGATGTGCATCCCGGTGTACGGCTTCCTCGCCTTGCCGGCGGTATCGGCGCTGTCCGGTGACACCGAGAACTTCCTGGAGCGCAACACGAAGATCCAGTGGGGCGTGATGCTCACCGTGTTCTGCCTGAGCCATGCGCCAGCGCTGATGCTGTTGCGCATCCCCGGCTACGAAGGGCAGAACCTGATGCTGCTGTTCTACCTGCTGCTGGTGGTACAGCTCAGCGACGTGCTGCAGTACGTGTTCGGCAAGCTGTTCGGCAAACACCTGCTGGCGCCGCTGGTCAGCCCGTCGAAGACGGTGGAAGGCCTGGTCGGCGGTGGCTTGGCCGCAACCGGCGTGGGCGCGGCGCTGTGGTGGATCACCCCGTTCTCGCCATTGCAGTCGGCGGCACTGTCGCTGCTGATCGTGATCTGCGGCTTCCTGGGCGGGCTGGCGCTGTCGGCAGTGAAGCGCAGCCTGGGGGCCAAGGACTGGGGCGAGATGATCGAAGGCCACGGCGGCATCCTCGACCGGTTGGATTCGGTGGTGTTCTCCGCGCCGGTGTTCTTCCACGTGGTGCGCTACAACTTCCAGTAAGGCTCCCACCTGTAGTGCCGAGCCATGCTCGGCAGAGGCATTCCCGGTAGAGCCCTATGCCGAGCATGGCTCGGCACTACAAAACCCTGCCTCCCGTAGTCGCGGCCGGGGCGGGGCGCGGTCCCGGCGGGGGACCGCCGCCTGCCCCGCGGCGGGGCTCATAGCACACGCA